>JASLBO010000396.1 GCA_030146605.1 Sphingomonas sp.
GCCGTTGAGGAAATAATAACGCTGCTGGCCGAACGCGTGCGCGCCATCGGGATCGGTCGCCGTGACGGCGCCGACGCTGGTGCCGGTCGCGACATTCTCCGTCACGTTCATGGTCAGCGTCGCGGGCAGGCTGTTGACCTCGTTGACGTTGGTGATCCCGATCGTGACGTCGGATACCGCCTGGTTGTACGGCGCGGCACCGGCATTGTCGCGGGCGACCACCTTGTAGGTCGCGCTTGGGTTGGCTGCCTCGAAATTGAGCGCGGCGGCAGTCTTGATGACTCCGGTGACCGCGTCGATCGTATAGCGCCCGTCCGACGAGGTGGCGCTCGCCGTGGTTCCGCTGAGGAAGTAATAGCGCTGCTGGCCGAATGCATGCGCGCCGTCGGGATCGGTCGCGGCGATGGTGCCGATGACGGCACCGATCGCGCTGTTCTCGGCGATGCTGAGGCTAGAGCTGACCGGCAAGGTATTGCGTTCGTTGACGTTGGTCACTGCCACACTGAAGGACGCCTGGCGCGTGCCGCCCTTGCCGTCCGACGCCTGGACGATGATCGCGTGGCTCTGACCCGCCTCGAAGTTGAGCGAGGCCGGGGTCTTTACGCTCAGCTGGCCGCTCTGGCTGATCTGGAAGCGGCCGCCGGCATCGTCGACCAGGCTGAACGTCAATGGATCGCCATCGGCGTCGCTCGAGACGAGCTGGCCGATCAGGGTGCCCGCGGCGGTGCCGCTTCCGGCGCCCGCCTCTGCGACGCTGAGTGCGCCGCCCGACACGGTGATCGCGCCGGGCGAGTCGTTCACCGCGGTGATGGTGACCGCGACCTTAAGCTCGATCGACGCGCCGTCGGCGTCCGTGGCGATCAGCGTCACGGTATCGCTGCCGCTCAGATTCGCGGCGGGCGTGTAGACGAATGCCCCGGTCGCCGGGTCGAAGCCGCTCACAGCGCCGAGCAATGGCGGCGCACCGGCGTTGAGGCTATAGGTGATCGCGCCGCCGTCATGGTCGGCGACGCCGTAGCCGGCAGGGACCGTGAGCGGGGTGTCTTCGGCGATGGTGAAGGCGCGCGGAGCGCCGGGTGCCGTCGGTGCCGATTTACCCTGGGCGTGCCAAAACTCGGCGAGTTGGCCGGCGATCGCCTGCGGGATCGCCGCCGGCACCGTTCCGCTGGCCGCGGTCATCGCCGTGATCAGCCGAAGCGAGTCCGCATTGTCGAGATACAAAGCGTGACTGGTCGTCTGGACGCGGCGCGCCACCGTTCCGCCTGCGGAGAAGAAGCCGGTGAGCGTGACCGCGGCGGTGCTGCCGATTACGCCGATCTTGAGGTCGCTGCCCGAACGCACCAGCCAAAGCTGGTCGTAGCGTACCGACTGATCGAACGTAATCGTGTTGGCGCCGCTCGCATCGACGATCGTATCGGCGCCCGAAGCGGCGTCGAACAGATAGTCATCGGCACCGAGGCCGCCCGAGAGGCTGTCATTGCCCGCGCCGCCGACCAGCGTGTCGCCGCCGTCACCGCCGGTCAGACTGTCGTTGCCGAGGTCTCCCGCCAGCGTATCGTCATCGGCACCGCCGTCGAGGATGTCGTCCCCGGCGCCGCCGGTGAGCGCATCCTTGCCGGCTTCGCCATAGAGCTTGTCGCCGCCCTCGCCGCCGTCGAGCCGGTCGTCACCCGCGCCGCCCCAGGCCTGATCGGCACCGTCGCCCCCCGCAACCGCGTCGATACCATCTTCGCCGTAGAGGAAATCATCGCCGCCATCGCCGAGCAGAACGTCGTCGCCGCCGCCGCCGCGCAGCGTGTCGTTGCCGTCGAGCCCCGCCAGCCGGTTGCCGCCGGCGTCGCCCCGCAGTTCATCGACAAAGCCCGAACCGACGACATTCTCGATGCCGACGAGCACGTCGCCCGCCGCGTCGCCACCCGCCTGCGCGGTGACTAGATTGAGATCGACGGTGACCCCCGCGGCGGACCGCACATAGCGTATCGTGTCGCCCGCAGTCTCGATCGTGCCAACGCCAGTGTTCGCGCCGCCGTCGAGCGCGTCGGCGCCCGCGCCGCCTTCGAGCGTATCGTCGCCGTCGCCGCCGAACAGCTGGTCGTCGCCGGCATAGCCGACCAGAGCGTCGTTGCCGGCGCCCCCGGCGAGATTGTCGGCGAGCGCACCCGCCTGCCCCGCGAGGAGATCGTCGCCTGCGGTACCTACCAACTGGGCAGCGCTTGCCGCGACTAGGACGCTGGTGAGCGAAACCGACAGGCCATCGGCGAGCTGGAGCGTCTCGATGCGGGTATTGGCGCTGGCCTGGCCCTGGAGCCGGATCTGCTGCGTGGTCGTATTGTCCTTGCGCAGATAAAGGTCGCTTCCCGACCAGACGAACTGCATGTCGGTGAGGCCGAGCCCCGTGCCCAGTTCCAGCACGTCGTTGCCGGCATCGACGGTGGTATCATAGACCGGAGTGGTACCACTGACCGTGAACGCGGCGTCGTAGACCGTATCGAAGCCGTAATTGAGGTTCCACACATAGGTGTCGTCGCCGGCGCCGCCGCCCAGGCCGTCGGTACCCGCCCCGCCCTCGAGCTGGTTCTGCCCGCCGTCGCCGCCCAGCGTATCGTTGCCCGACCCGCCCAGCAGCCCCTCGATCCCGTAATATTCGTCGCCCAGAGCGTCGCCCAGACTGGCGCTGATCTGCGACAGGAAAACGCGCACTGCAGCGCTGGCCGACTTGTACGATGCAATATCGAAACCCGCGCCGCCGACCAGGATGTCCTTGCCCGCACCGCCGTCGAGCATATCGTTGCCCGTGCCGCCGTAGAGCACGTCGTCGCCGCCCTCGCCGCGCAGCGTGTCCGAACCCGAATTGCCGGCGATGATGTCGTTGCCGAGCCCGCCTGCGATGACATCGTCGCCCGCGCCCCCGGTCATCCAGTCGTCGATCGCGCTGCCGCCGAGAGGCGCGGCCTCGGTTCCGTCGGCCGCGTCGGTCCCGCCATAGAGGTTAAGCTTGATCGTCGGGACGCCGGCCACCACGGTCTCGATGTCGAGAACGCCGGTCTGATAGAAAGCGAGCTTCTCGATCTGCCCGCCGCCCCCGGTGACGTACCAGTCCTTGACGGTGATACTGTCGGCAAGCGCAAGCGCCTCGCCGTTCTCGGCATCGTCGTCGCCCACCGTCATCACCAGGTCGTTGCCGACACGACGCAGCATCACGTCCTGAATGTCGATCCCGGGCGCAAACTCGATCGTGTCGACGCCGGCGTCCTGCACCACCGAACCGGTGGCCGGGCCGACGAAGCGCCTGAGAGTGCCGCTACCGGCATCCCAGTTGAACTTTCCGCGCCACTCGAGATCGAGATTCTGCGGATTGCCGGTGCGATTGAACGCGACCACTTCGACCGTGCTGTCGGGCCAAGTGTAGCGCACGCTGCCCTGCGCATCGATCGTATAGCCTGCCTGATAGGTGCCGCCGGCGAATACCGTCGTCCAGCCGGCATCGTTATAGTCGTCGAACAGCAGGTCGCGCCCGTCGCCGCGCGAGAATTTGAACCGGTCGTCGCCCTTGCCGCCGACCACCACATCGCCGTCGCCGAGCCCGCCAGAGACGATGTCGTCGCCATCGCCGCCATAGACTTCGTCGAGGCCCTCGTCGCCGGTCAGCGAGTCCTTGCCCAGCCCGCCGAGCACCTGGTCGTTGCCGAGCCCACCGACGACGATGTCGTTGTCGGCATCGCCTGAGACGAGATCGTCGCCGGTGCCGCCGAGCGCGATGTCGTTGCCGGCAAGCGCCCGGATCGAGTCGTTGCCCGCGCCACCCCAGATGAAGTCGTTGCCCTGCGTGCCGATCAGCAGGTCGTTGCCGGTCCCGCCGATGACGAAGCTGGTGATGTCGCTCAGCTTGATGCCGTTGCCGTCGGCGAAGCGCAGCCATTCGATGCGCTTGAACGCATCGACGAACCAATCCTTGAGCACGAGGCGGGCGCTTTCGGCCTGCGCCCCGTTCACCGTCTCGAACACCGTGACGATCAGGTCGGCGCCTGGCGCGGCGCTGGTCCCCTAGCGCTCGAGCCGGATATCGTCGAGCCCGATTCCGGCAGCGAACACCACTGCATCCTCGCCGCCGTCGATCCGGCCCTGGCTCACGCCGATCGCGCCGCCCATCCAATCGGGGCGCAGCGCCCCGGCCTGGGCAGCATTGACCTTCCACTTCTCGATCGCAGTCATCCGCGCGGCAACGTAATCGCCCACGGTACCCGCGCTCGCCGCCGAGCCGGTCTCGATAGCGTCGTCGCGGCCGTCGCCGCGGCGGACCAAATAGTTGTCGGAGCCGAGCCCGCCCTCGAGGCGGTCGCCATTGCCGGCGCCGCCCGCAAGCACGTCGTCCCCCGCTGCGCCATAGAGCTGGTCGACGCCCGCTCCGCCTTCGAGCCAGTCCGAGCCTTCGCGGCCGCGCAGCACGTCGTCGCCGTCGCCGCCGTCGAGGTAATTGCCGTCGCCGCCCAGCGTTGTCGCGGTTGCCGAGCCAGCGTCGAGCGTGTCGTTGCCCGCGCCGCCGAGCAGCCAATCGTCGAGGCGACCGCCATAGAGGGCGTCGCTGCCCTCTCCCCCAAAGAGATTGTCGCCCAGATCGGAGGCGTGGATCGTGTCGTTGCCCGCGGCGCCATCGACTGTAGCCGCGACATCGATCGCCAAGCTCCTTCGATCTGCCGTGGCGTAGGTGAAGCCAGAGGTCGTCCCTGCCCTGCTGCGTGCCACGCTGAGCGCCGCGTTGCCTGCGTTCTCATGGACGATGAGATCATCGACCCAGACCAGCGGCAAACCGGCGGCCCCGTCGACGATCGTTCCGATACCGAGCAGCGGTGCGGCCCCGTTGGCCAGCGCGGCTGCGCCTGCGGTCACCACCGCGCTCAGCGTGAACTGTTCGTCAGCTTCGACATTGGTCGGCTTGCCCGCGCCATCCACACCATTGTCGGCGATCACCGCAACGCGCACGAAATAGGCGGTCGCACCCGCGGCGATCGTCAATGTACTCGCCGCGGTCCAGCCACTCACACCGTCGGCCGAAACCTCCAGCGCATTGGCATAGTCCGTTCCGGCAAGCGCACGCGCCTCGGACAGGGTCAACGCCAGCGAGATCGCGCTTGGCGCGGCCTTGGACAGGCTGATGCGGAACACCGCATAGCCGTCGCCTTCGGTGGCATAGCTGCGCCCGACCGACAAATAAGCCGGGTCGCCGGCCGAGACGATCTTAACCTGTGCCGCCGGGCCGACGAGCTTGCTTCCGCTCGCCGCCGACAGCGCAACTTCGAAGCTTTCCGGCTCTTCGATCGCGGCGTCGTCGACGATCGCCACGGTCGCCGTGCTGCGCAGCGCGCTGCCGATGATCGATGCGGTCGCAGTCGTGGCGGTAAAGTCCCCCCCGGCAACGGCGATATCGTTGTTCAGGTGCCCGTTGACCGTCAGCCCCAGTTGACTGGCGAGGACACCGCCGCGCAGGTCGATAATGTCGTTGCCGGCCCCCGCTTCGATCGTGGTCTGGCCCGCGACGTCGATCGTGTCGACGGCCACGCGGTCGCCCAGCTTGAACAGGCGATAGATCTGATCGCTCGCCGAATCGGTCGCGAGTGCCATGGTGATATTGCCAACGCCACCGGTCACCTGGCTCGCGAGATAGCTGAAGCCGCCGAACCAGTCGCTGGCCGCGCGCCGGCTCAGCCCCAGTTCCGAAGCGCGTGCGAGCGTCACCAGGGTCTCGGCGGCGAACGCGCTGTCCGGTTCGGCTGCCACGAGCGACGCAATAATGCCGCTGTTGGCCAGCAGGTTCTTATAGGCCTGCGCCGAGGCAATGTTGCCGATGAGGATGCTGGTATCGAAATTGCGCGGATCGATCCCGCTCGCGGACAGCGTCGCATAGATCGCGCGCTTGACGAACACGTCCCCGCCGACGAGCTTGAAGTCGGAATCCGACAGGCCCTGATAGGCGCCATAGCCGATCAGCCGTTGCGCCGCATCCTTGCCCGAGAAGCGCTGCGTGATCGCATTGGTGTCCTGCGTCGAGATCGGCCGGTACACGAACTCGGATTTGCGCATGCCGTAATTGCCGACCTGTACCGCGCGCGGATCGAGCAGGGTGCTGCCGGAGGCTTCGAGCACCATGTTGAAAACGTTTGCCACCGCGGCTGCGACGTTGCGCGCCGCATCCTTCGATCCGCCTTTTTTCGAGTAGACGTTGGCGACGCTGAACTCGCCGGTGGCGCCGTTCCACGTCACGTCGGCACCGGAGCGAGGCGTCCCTCCGAAAATCGACCCGATCAGCCCGCCGACGAGGAAGCCCAGAAAGGCTCCGGCGAATGCTCCGATCGGTCCCGCGAAGATTCCGAGTTGCGCACCGAGGCTGGCGAGACTTCCGCCTTCGGCGAGCAGCGCCGCCGCCGCCGCGACGCCGATCGAGGAGCCGATCGCCGAACCGATCTGGCCGCCGATCGTGTCGAAATTGACGATCTCCTTCGCGAGCTTGGCGCCGAGGAAGCCGCCCACCGCCGATCCGACAAGCGAGAAGTTAACGCCGTTGAACAGCCCGGCGTTGTTCGCAATGTTGGTGATGATCTGATTGATCACCGCGCCCGAAGCGGTGTTGAGCACCTCGCCGGCGACGCCATCGACGCCCACCGCCTTCATCAGTTCGGCGGTCAGATAGGAGGAGACCGCGCCGATCCCCGCCGATTTTAGGTTTTTGAGGAATTCGGGACCGAAGGTCTTGAACGCGTCCTTCACCGAACCGCTGGCCGAAAGGCCCCCGATCACGCCATCGAGCGCATCGCCCAGATTGTTGCCGATCGTCTTGAACAGCGCAGATCCGACAACGCCCGCGAGCTTGTTGTCGCCCGCCAGGCGATAGCCGAGCGTGGACCCCAGCGCGCCGCCAATGTCGGAAAAGTCGAACGGCAGCGGATTGCCGTCGATCCGGATCTCGGTGGCGATCGCCTGGCGCTGCGCGTTGAGCGTGGTGATTACCTTGGCATCCGCCTCGGTCACCGAATAGCCAATCAGCACGCCGTTCTTATAGATGTATGTCGCCTCGCGGCCCTTGTAATCGACCGGCACGACACGGTTGCCCTGGGTGACCAGCTCGATGCCGGCGGGCAGGAAGCGATTGCGCTCGACCAAGGTAACCGCGATCTCGCCGGTCACGGCGTTGCGGCTGAGCGAGAACGGACGGAGGGCCGTCTGGCCTTGCCCACCCCCGGCAAGCAACGCGCGCGGATTGACGCCGAACTGGCGCTCGAAATCCGCCTCGCTGACTTCAAGCGTGTTCCCCGCCTCATCGGTCAAGGTGATGCGCAATTGGCCATTGTTCAGCAGCGCCACGTCGATGAATGAGCGATCATAGGTCGCCCCGGTACCGTCCTGGTGCCCGAGGCCGATCGCCACGGTCTGGCGCACTTCGGGAGTGGCCGGATCGGGGGGCGAAACCACGGTCGTAGAATAGGCGTTGCTGACGATGCTGGTCGTGATGGTGTGCGAGGTCGGCGGCGTCGTGGCCGTGTCGAGTATCGTTGCGGTACCGATCGCGGAGGGATGCACCCAGCGCTGCAGCAGCGTCTTGAACGGGATGGTGGTGGGGGTGCCGCCAGGGGTCGTCGAAGGCACGTTCTCGAAGAATTTGAGAGTCTGCGTGTTGATCTCGAGCGGCGCGGTGCTTCCATGCGCGATGAACTTGGCAAGCGTGGACCCGACATAGACCGCCTGATGCGAGGCGGGCAGGCCATCCTGCCGATCCATGTTGCGCTGACCGAGAATCTGGAGATTGCCTGCGTTATCGGCAAGCTTGCCGGTCGTCGGGTCCGGCGTCAGCCCTGCAGGAAATTTGCCATCGCCGCCAAAAACATAGATATAGTAGGTCGTACTGTTGAAGAGCGCTTGCCGATCCGTATCCGTCGGCAACGCGCCTGCGTGGCTGGCCTTAAACTGATCGACCCAGATGTTATACGCGATGAGGTTGCCATGGCCTTCCTCGCGGGCGGCCGTCTCCATGACGGTCTGAATATGGCTGGTGACATCGATGCGCTGCCCGGCTTGCTGCGCAGCTGGGAGCGCATTGATCGCGGCTTGGCGCTGCGCAAGATATGTGAAGCCCGAATTGATCGCCGTGGCCATCGCGGTATCGAAGGTGAACGCGTTTAAGGCATGCCCCAGTTCGTGCGCGACAACGAACAGCGCCCCTTCTGCCCCCAGATAGTCCGAGGCCCCCTGCCACAGCGAGGTTCCGAGATAAATCTTGCCGTTGTGCACGCTGGGGGTAGCGCCAGTCGGATAGATCGCGTGAACCTGGCGCAGCTCCACATTGACGCCGTTCAGCGTACGGAAGTCGTTCGAGCCCGTCTGCGAAAACGCGCCGCTGTCATAGGCAGAACGACCAGCGCCTGGCGCATTCCCATATCCGATGGTTCTGAGCGCGCCGCTCACCTGCGTCTGGTTGAACAATTGGACGAGGGACGGACGTGCGAACAGATTGACGAAGAACTGGTCGACGCCGGTTTGCGCGACTCCCCCTGTCAGCGCATCGGTCCGTGTCTGCCACAGCATGTTGGCCACCGCGGTGTTGGCACCGGCGGCAGTGGCCTGCGCAACGAATACCGCGCGCGGATCCGGCGCCGGCGTTGGCGTAGGAGTGGGGGTCGGAGTGGGCGTGGGAGTGGGAGTGGGAGTCTGCGCGGGAGTCGGCACGTCAGTTCTCCTCCGTCACGGGGAAGTAGAGTTGCAATTGGAAGACCGCTGGCGGCAGATCCGATGGTCGGCCGGCGGCGTCGACAAGGGGGCGATGGCTCGCCGCTACCAACGGTGCCACGGCGTCCCGCATGAATCCGCTATGGACCAACGGCGACGGAAACGCGCCCGTCCCGGTCTGGCCCTCGACGACGCCGACCGCCGCAAAGCCAGCCGCGCGAAGGCGAGTCGCCAGCAGGTCGAGCGTGAATGCATTCAGCCGTTCGGTGTAGCGCCGGACACAATCCGAACACGCTACGTCCACGGTCGTTCGCCAGCGCGCGAATGTCTCGATACGAAGTTCGGCATAGCGTTGGGCGCCCGCCTTGCAGAACCGCGCTTCGGCCCATCGGCGCAGCGAACCGTCGGCCTGGCCGCACGCGCGGGTCGACACCACCACCTGACTGGGAAAGGAGGGATTCGACGCGGCCGGCGCGATTTGCGCGGACTTGATTACGGCGGCGAGCTCGGCAGCACCGCCTGCCGCGGCCCGTCCGCCCAGATGTTCGATGACGAGGGGGGCAATCTGAAACAACTCGAGATCGGTCTCGAACCGACTCTCTGCGATCGTGGGACGCATCGACATTTGCGATATACCTGATTTCGAAGAGGGAGCCGCGCCCGACAGGGCAGGATCAGGGACTTCCACGTCGATCGGATTGGGCTGACTGCCGGGCGCGTAAGGCGAATACGACCATGTTCGTGTCGATGGCACTGCCGGTTCGACCGACATGCAGCCGCCCAAGGCTAGCCCGGCCGCCCCGACCGCCAGGAGGCCGCACATCCTCGCCAATTCTCGAAGCGCGGCAAATCGCTCAAGTAAAAAGACGCCGGGGGGGCTGAAGACGCGTTGCGGTATGTCGACACGGCGTCGATGCAATGGCCTTCTCCCCCCGGAAAAGCGCGACACCGGCGCTTGCCGTAAAAAGCTTTTGCGACACCGCGGCTTGTGAGGTTCTTTGATCTACCGCGCATCAAGATTGACCACGCAAAAACTTGGTCGTCAAGCCGTATCCGAACATTGTCGAGTTCGCGATTGCGGCCCGCGCTGCGATCTCGTTCGGCGCATTGAGCGGCAGAACTAATCCTGACCATTGGTCATGCCGCGCGCACCGCAGGGCACGCACCCGATCACGGTTGAACCGCTGCGATTCCTCCGTCGGCGCCGGTCTGCGCAGTTCCGCGCTTCGAGATGTAATGACGCTGTCGCGAAGCTGCGACACCGCTGCGGGCGATGAAGGCACGTGCGGAACGCCCCGGAGAAACGGCCGAGCGGCGCATGGCGCGCCTGCGGGTGCCGTTGGCGGGCGTCGCGGCCTTTCTCACTTATCTGGCCATGTATGCGTTTCGCAAGCCGGTCGCGGCGGCGACCTTCGCAGAGGTCGCGCCGTGGCTTGGCTGGATCGACTACAAGACCGCCCTGCTGCTGGCGCAGGTGATCGGCTATGCGCTGTCGAAAGTGATCGGCATCCGGGTCATCGCCGAGCAGGGGCGCGGCGGTCGTGCCGCGACGATCCTGCTGCTGATCGGCCTGTCCTGGGTCGCGCTGCTGGTCTTCCCGCTGGTGCCCCCGGCCTGGGGGGTGGCGTGCCTGTTTCTGAACGGGCTGCCACTCGGGATGATCTGGGGACTGGTTTTCGCCTATCTGGAAGGGCGGCGAACGTCCGAAATTCTCGCGGCGATGCTCTCGGCGAGCTTCATCCTCTCCTCGGGAGTGATGAAGTCGGCTGGGGCGCTACTGCTCGAGGCAGGAGTCGGTGCGTTCTGGATGCCGGCGCTCACCGGGCTGCTGTTCGCGCCGTTGCTGGTCGCGAGCCTGTGGCTGCTCGATCGCACCCCGCCTCCCGGCGCCGAGGACGAACGCCAGCGCGGGCCACGGGTGCCGATGGCCCGGGCCGATCGCCTCGCCCTGCTCCACCGGCACCATGTTCCGCTGACGATGCTCATCGCGGCTTATGTGGCGCTTAGCGCGCTCCGAGACTTTCGCGACAATTTCGCCACCGAGATTTGGGCCGAGCTCGGCTATGCGCATATGGCGTCGATCTTCTCGCTCAGCGAAGCGCCCGTCGCGGTGATCGTGCTGTGCGGCCTCGCCGCGATTGCGCTGATCCGCGACAATATGCGCGCGTTGCTCACGCTGCACGCCGCGATCTTGGCCGGAGCACTGCTGCTTGCCGGGGCAACCTTCGCCTTCCAGGCCGGCTGGATTGCACCCCTCAGCTGGATGATCCTCGTGGGGACCGGGCTCTATCTCGGCTATGTTCCGTTCAGCGCGATGCTGTTCGACCGGCTGATCGCCCTGCTGGGGCGACCGGCAAATGCGGGCTTCCTCATCTATGTCGCCGATGCGAGCGGATATGGCGGCAGCGTCGGGCTGCTCGTCTACCGCAGCCTCGCGGCGCCCAAAATCGCGTGGCTGCACTTCTTCACCGGCTGCATCTACGCCGTGGCGGCGCTGGTCGCGCTGCTCGCATCGCTGTCCGCGCTCTACTTCGCCACGCGCGAGCGGCCGAGGGATCGGGAAAGCGAGCCTGCGGCCAAAGCCGGCCCTCAATGGGCGACCTGAGCACAATCCCACAATATTCCACATCCATTCTGATATTTGCCACAGATCGTCACATGGCTGTCATCGCTCCCGCCTAGCTGCTGCAGCGCAACATCGGGCGCCGTCGCCCGCAGGGAGGGAACCCATGAACATTTGGAAAACCGGCGCGGCGCTCGCCGCGATCGTGACCGCGACGACCGGCGCCTACGCCCAGACTGCTCCCGACAGCGACGCGGCACCGGCGCAGGACGCAGGCAACGACATCGTCATCGTCGGCCAGGCCGTCAGCTTCGCCAACACCCAGGTGACCGAGGCGATGATCGATCGCCAGTCGGCGCTCACCAGCGTCAACGACGTGCTCAACGAGCTCCCCGGCGTGCTGGTGACCGAGGGCGATGCGTTCGGCTCTTCCGACTGGGCGACCTCGATCACCATCCGCGGCTTCACGACCAACCGCGATACCCAGCAGATCGGCACAACGATCGACGGCATCCCGAATGGCGGCTCGGGCTATGGCGGCGGCTCGCGCGCCAATCGCTACCTCGACGTGCTCAACCTCGCGACGGTTCAGGTGTCGCAGGGCACCGGCGACATCGGCTCCCGGTCGAACGAAGCGCTGGGCGGCACGCTCAACTACGTCACCTCGGATCCGGCGCACGAACGCCGGCTCCGCGCCGTCATCGCGGGCGGCGACTATTCGTCGCGCAAGGCCTATCTGCGCGCCGACACCGGCGAGATCGCCCCGGACACCTATGCCTGGATCAGCGCATCGGCATCGCGCTCGCACGACTGGATCGACGGCTCGGGGCATAGCCGCCGCGATCATCTTGCCGGCAAGATCGTCAGCAAGCTCGCTGGCATCGATCTGGCTGCCTATGCTTCGTATGACGATGCCGACGAATCCGAGTACGGCTCGGTCTCCGCCGCGGGGTTCGCCAACAATCCCGATGCCGATGGGCTGCTCGGCGAGTGGACCGGCATTCCCTTTATCGACCAGAATCACCGTTCGGGCTCGCGCGCGCTGCGCAAGAATTTGCTCGGCTATCTCAAGGCGCATGTCGAGGCGGGCGAAATCAACCTCACCGTATCCGGTTACGGCCACAAGATGCGCGGGCGCGGCGACTGGATCCCGCCCTATCTCGTCGACGTCACCAATGACGGCGCGGGCGCGCCCAACAGCGAGTTTCTCGGCGGCGGCACGGTGTTCGGCGGCGCCAATATTGGTCAGATCTATTTCGTGACGCCGACGGGCGCGGCGGCAACGATGACCGCCGGTTGCATCGGCTCGGCCGGCATCCCCGCGCAATATGCCCCCTCCTGCTATCCGGTGGGCTCCACTCCGGTGCAATCTTACCGGCACACCCACTACAAGAACCGCCGCCTCGGCGCGCTGGTCGATTTCGACTGGAAGCACGAATTCGGCGACGTCACCAATCTGTTCCGCGCCGGCACCTGGTACGAGAATGGCCGCTCGAACAACGTCCGCGACTGGCACAAGCTCACCGATGCGCGGGTCGGCTATGCGTTCAACGACAAGCCCTATTGGGTGCAGTTCAGCACCGATTATGGCGTCGACGAGTTCATGTATTATGCCGAGGACGTGCTGACTTATGGCGGGCTCAGCGCCCGCTTCGGGGTCAAGCAGTTCTTCCTCGATCAGACACGTCAGGAATTGCTCAACGACCGCGCCCGGACCGCGCTGGAAAGCCATTCGGATCCCTTGCTGTCGGTCGGCCTGACCTGGGCCACCCCGGTCCCCGGGCTCGAGGTCTTCGGCGGCTATTCGCAGAACTTCGCGGCGATCTCGCGCGGGCTGCTCGAGCAGGACGAGGCGGTGGTGCGCGAGATCGAGCCCGAGACCGCGAACAATATCGAACTGGGCGTGCGCTACAGCGGCAGCCGGCTGCAGGGTTCGCTCACGGTCTACGACATCAAGTTCAACAACCGCATCATCTTCGTCCCTTCGGACTTCGTGACGGGGATCGACTATCTCGACCAGGTCGACGGCATCTATCTCAACGTCGGCGGCATCAAGAGCCGCGGCGTCGAGGCGAGCCTCGCCTATCGTTTCCCCGGCGGGATCACGGTATCGGGCGCATACACCTATAACCGCGCCAAATATCTCGGCAGCGGCAATGCGGCGCAGGATGCGGCGATCGGCATCACGCCGGGGGTGCAGGTGTTCAATTCGCCCAAGCACATGTTCGTCGCCTCGGCGGACTGGCGCAGCGACGGCTGGAAGGCGGGCGTCTCGTCCAAATATGTCGGTGACCGCTTCATCGACACTGCGGGCACCGGCGTCGCCGAGAGCTTCGTTCTGACCAATGCCTATGCCGGCGTCGATCTCGGTGCGGTGGCGGGGCCGCTCAAGGGTCTCGACTTCACGCTCACCGTCAACAATCTCACCAACGAGCGCTATCTCGCCGGTGCCGATGGCGGGTCGGCCTTCCTCGGCGCGCCGCGCACCGTCACGGCGTCGCTCACGCTCGACTTCTAGATCGGCTATCGCGGGCCCCGCCGCGAGACGCGGCGAGGCCCGCACAATATCGGAGATCGAGCCGCAATGACCGACATCCGCCGACGGACCTTGCTGAAGGGCGCATTTGGCGCCGCGGCCTTCGCAGCATTTCCGCCCGCGATCGCGCGCGCACTCGCGATCCCGGCGGACGTGCGGTCGGGCACCCTCCGGGACGTCGAGCACGTCGTCATCCTGATGCAGGAGAATCGCAGCTTCGATCACTATTTCGGCACGTTGCGCGGGGTGCGCGGCTTTGCCGATCGGTTCCCGATCCCGGTCGCGGGCGACCCGGGGCGAACGGTCTGGGAGCAGCGCGACCGCAAGGGTGATCGCCTCGTCTCGCCATTCCATCTCGCCACCCGGCGCGACTGGGCGCTGATGCGGATGGAAGGCACCCCGCATGGCTGGCCGGACGCGCAGCGCGCCTGGGATCAGGGCCGCATGGCGTATTGGCCCGAGGCCAAGACCGAGCGCGCGCTCGGCTATTACCGGCGCGAGGACATCCCCTTCCAGTTCGCGCTCGCCGACGCCTTCACGCTCTGCGACGCCTATCATTGCTCGGTGCAGACCGGCACCAACACCAACCGCCTGTTCCTGTGGAGCGGCACCAACGATCCGTCGGGCCGGGCCGGCGGGCCGGCGATCGCCAATTCGCACGACAGCTTCCCCGAAGATGGCGGCGCGGCCGAGCCCTATCGCTGGACCAGCTATGTCGAGCGGTTGCAGGCGGCAGGGGTCGACTGGCGCATCTACCAGGACATGGCGGACAATTTCACCGACAATCCACTGGTCGGCTTCGAGACGTTCCGGAAGGCGCACAAGCGCGCGCCCGGATCCGACCCGGCACTCAGCGAACGTGCGCTACAGACCCGCGCCGTCGACGCGCTGCGCGCCGACGTGCTCGCCGGCCGGCTGCCGCAGGTCTCGTACATTATCGCCACCGCCGCCGGATCGGAGCATCCCGGCCCGTCGAGCCCGGCACAGGGCGCCGCCTATACCGCCGACATACTCGACGCATTGACCGCCGATCCCAAGGTGTGGAGCCGCACCGCTCTGCTCGTCATGTTTGACGAGAATGACGGGTTCTTCGATCATGCCCCGCCGCCCGCGCCGCCCTCGCGCGATCCGGCGGCTCCGGGCGGCTATGCCGGCGCTTCCACCGCCGGCACCGCCGGCGAATATCACGACGTGCCGAGCGCCGCCGACGCCGCGGTCGACCTGCCCGAATTTCGCGGCCGGCCCTATGGACTCGGTCCGCGCGTGCCGCTCTACGTCATTTCGCCATGGAGCCGCGGCGGATGGGTCAATTCGCAGGTGTTCGACCACAGCTCGGTGATCCGCTTTCTCGAGCGAAGGTTCGGCGTGCAGGAGCCGAACATTTCGCCATGGCGGCGCGCAATATGCGGGGATCTGACCTCGGCTTTCGACTTTGCCCGGCCCAATGCGGCAATGCCCACCGATATCCCCGACCCACGTCGCGATGCCGCGCGGGCAGCAGCGATCAAAGGGCAGATCGCGCCCGGGGCGCCCGCCGCGCGGATCCTCCCGGACCAGGAACCAGGCACGCGGCCGTCGAGGCCCCTTCCCTACCATCTGGCCGTCAGCGAGGCGCGGTCAGGGGGCGACATCGCGCTGACCTTTCACGTCATGCGCGGCGCGGGTGCGGTGTTCCATGTTTATGACCGCCTTGCCCTCGAGCGTCTGCCGCGGCGCTATACCGTCGAGGCCGGCAAACAACTGACCGGCATCTGGCAGGGCGTCGGCGACGAAGCCGCATATGATCTGTGGATCCTCGGGCCGAACGGCTTCCACCGCCATTATGCCGGAACCCGGTCCGACACGGCCTTGTCCGCGCGGCTGCGGTGGCAGTTCGACGCACGGAAGCGCAGCGTCGTGCTGGAGACCGGCGGGACGGATGGGCTCGTCGTGACGCCCAACGCTTATCATCCGCATCACCGCGAATGGCGCAGCGGGCAGCGACGGCATGCCTGGTCCGTCGAAAAGACCGCCGGCTGGTATGATTTGACCCTCACCGCGCCGGAAGAACCGGGCTTCACGAGGAGAATAGCCGGACGTGTGGAGAGCGGTGACGCCGCGCTGTCCGGCGCCGATTGATACCGGCACGAATGGGTGCACTCCTGCAGGCGCGAAGCGTTCCCGCACCCGAGTTCGCCGACAAGTGCTCGCGATAATCCGCAAGACGGCGCCGATCTCGTCGAGCGCCCGCGGTTCGAAGGATCTGACGATCAACCTGAAATAGGCTGCCAAGACGCGTTCGTTCGCTCCGTCGAGCATCGCACTAAGTGGTCTTTGTCAGCCCTTCAACAACCGCTCGTCCACGACACGCTCGAGCACCGTCAGCGGCATCGCGCCTTCCAGCAGCACGTCGTGGAAGCGTCGGGGATCGAAGCCGGCCCCCTGCGCGGCCTTCACCTTGTCGCGAAGGCGAACCCACATGGTGTGCCCGATCTTGTAGCTGCACGCCTGGCCGGGCCACACCGTGTACCGATCGATCTCGCCCTGGCTGCGCCCGCGCGCGATGCCGGTGGTCGCCATGAAATAATCGGTCGCCTGCTCGCGCGACCAGCGTTTGTGGTGCAGCCCTGAATCGACCACCAGCCGCGTCGCGCGAAACAGCAGCGACTGCAGATAGCCGACCTGCCCCAGCGGATCCTTGGCATACATCCCCATCTCGTCGGCCAGCTGCTCCGAATAGAGCGCCCAGCCCTCGGTATAGGCATTGAAATCGGCGCGGCGCCGGATCAGCGGGATGTTTGGCGATTCGAGAGCGAGAGTCACCTGCAGATGGTGCCCCGGCACCGCCTCGTGATGCGTCAGCGTCGCCAGCCCGAACTTCGGCCGATCGAAGGTGTCGCGCAGGTTGATGAAGTAGATCGCCGGGCGCGCGCCATCGAGCGAGGCGTTCTGATAATAGCCGCCCGGCGAGCCCGCCTGGATCGACGCAGGTACGCGCCGCACTTCGACCGGCGCCTTCGGCAACGAGCGGAACTGCTCGCCCAGCCGCGCCTGCATCGCCACGATCTGGGCGCGCAACGCCTCGAGCAGCGCCTCGCGTCCCGGATCGGTGTTGGGAAAAAGCTGGTCGGGGCGCTTGTTGAGCGCCACCAGCCGCTCGCCGACGCTCCCCTGTCCCATGCCTTGCGCCTTGAGGATGGCGCCGATCCGCGCGCTGATCTCGGCGACTTGGTCGAGCCCGAGCTGGTGGATCTCGGCGCCCGTCAGGCTGGTGGTGGTCGCCGCCTGGGCGGCCGCGCTGTAATAGGCATCGCCGTCGGGCAGCCGCCACACGCCGGCATCGTGCACTGCCTTGGCGCGCAATTGGGTAACCAGCGCGCGCTGGCGGTCGATCGCCGGGAAAATCTGGCCCGCAACGATCCGCTCGGCCTTCGCGACCCGGTCGGCAGGCAGCTTTGCCGCGGCCAGCTTGCTTGCGAGTGCAGTGACCATCACCGTCTCGCCCGCCGGCAGGTCTCGCATCGCTGCGATCTGCTTGAGCGTGGTGTCGAGGATGTAGTCCGGCGCGAACACGCCGCGGGCGGCATCGTCGCGCTGGCGGGTGGTGTCGTTGTCGATCGTCTTCGGAAACGCTTCGAGCCTTGCGAGATAAGCATCCGCATCGGCCGCGTTTTCTACCCGGTGCTGGGAGTCCAGAAAGTCGGGCACGTCGCGGTACGCGCCACCCAGCTGGCTCAGCACATAGGGCGCAAAGCCGTCGCTGTTCGACCCGTAGCGAAACCGCGCCGACGCTGCGATATTGCGATCGAGCTGATAGGCGACGACTTCCTGGTCGAGCCGCGCCGCCGGCGAAAGCGAGGCCGGAGCGATCGCGCGCAGCTCGGCCAGCTCGCGCTTCGCCCGCGCCGCCGCCTTCGCCACGCCTGCCGCCGAATTGTCGGCGAGCCTGCCGCGAAGCCCGGCCCGCACCCCGGTATCGAGCCCCAGCCGCGTCGCGCCCTCGGGATCGTCGTTCAGCCGATCGTAGAAGAAACGGTCGAGCAGCGCCGACAGCTTCTTGTCGGCCCCGGCCTGGCTGCGCGGTGCGGCGGCAGCGGGCCATGCGGTGGCGAGCGACGCTGCGCTCACCCCGCCCAGAAACGAACGACGATCCACCTTGCTCTCCCAGTCTGCAGGGCTCAGCGGCCCTGCTTTTCCCACCAATAGGCGCCGCGCTTCGCGGAGCCGGTTGCGACTTCGTCGAGCGTCGCGGCGTCGTAGAGCCGCCCGCCGAGCATCACTCGCGACACCTTGTCGCTGTTGCGGATGTCGGCGGTCGGATCAGCGTCGAGCACCACCAGATCGGCAAGCTTGCCCGGCTCGAGCGAGCCGATGTCGCGCGCCATGCCGAGCGACTGCGCCGGCACGATCGTACCGGCCCGCAGCGCCTCGACCGGAGTCATTCCGCCGCGGACGAACGACCACAATTCCCAATGCGCGCCGATCCCCGCTTGCTGCCCATGTGCGCCGATCGAGACGAGCACGCCGCGCCTGGCCAGCTTGTTCGCCTCGCGGGCATTGTCGTCGTCGACGAAATTGTCCTCGGGCGCCTTGATCCGCCGGGCATTCTCGGCGAGCAGCACGGCGGGCGGCGTGTGCGCGCGCAGCAGCGGATGCGCATAGACGTCGGTCGCCTGCCGCCAATAGGGATCCCCCGCAAGCCCGCCATAGGTCACCACCAGGGTCGGCGTGTAGTTCGTCTTCGTCTGCGAGAAGAACTGCAGCACGTCCTCGTAGAAAGTCTCGAGCGGAACATTGTGCTCCAGCGTAGAATTGCCATCGGCGACGAGGTTCATGTCCATACCGAACAAGGATCCGCCCTCGGCCACTACCTGCATGTTCTCGCGCCGCGCCGCCTCGACCACCTGCTGGCGCTGCTCGCGCCGGGGCTGGTTGTAGTTCTTGACGCTGTTCGCGCCCTGCGCCTTGAGCCGCCGGACGTGGGCCAGCGCATCGTCGAGGCTGTCGATCTGGGCATAGACGTCGGCGGCCTTGGCGCCGTAGACGATCTCGCCGGTCGAGAAGATGCGCGGGGCGAGGATCAGCCCGGCGCGCTGCATCTCGGCTGCCGCGAAAATCTCGCTCGACCGGTTCGACGGATCGTGGATCGTCGTGGTGCCGAGCGCGAGATTTTGCTGCATCGACCAGTTGTTCTGCGGGATCAGCTCGTCGCTGCCGGCAGGCCCGTGCGCATGCGCGTCGATCAGCCCGGGGATGATCGTCTTGCCGGTGGCGTCGACCACCGTCGCCCCTGCGGGCACCGGAGTCGAGGCACGCGGGCCTACGGCGACGATGCGGTCGCCCCGGATCACCACCACGCCATCGTCGATGATCCCGCCCGCCGCGTCGGCCATCGTCACCACGCGCGCGCCCGTGATCGCCACCGTCCGGTCCGGCTTGTCGGCGGCGACTTCGCGCGCCAGCGATACTCCGGTGGTTGGCGGCACGAAAGCCGGCGCACCTTCGGGCCGCGGCGCATTGGGGAAGAATTGGGCGGTCTCGGCAGTATAGAGCGTCGGGCCGAGGCTCCAGTGCAGCCGCTTCCCGTCGTTCGACCAGTGGATATAGTCCGCGCCGCCCGCGCTCACCCGCGTTACCGGCAGCGCCTTGGCGTCACTCGCCAGCCCTACCGACTGATTGCCCGGCATCAGCGGCACCACGAACGCGGCATAGTTCTGGCGGAACGCGACGAACTCGCCGTTCGGCGCCACCGCATAGTCGGTGACCATCTCGCCGCTCGCATGGACGCGCTTGTTCTGGCCGCCGAGATCGGTGCTGACCAGCTGTCGCTCGCTCTTGCCGTCCTTGCCGTCCTCGCCGATCATGAAGATGCGGTCGTTGGCGGCCCCGAATTGCGGCGCGGCCATGCCCCTGGCCACGCGCACCGGCTCGCCTCCCGTGGCTGCGACGCGGTACACCCCTGGATCCTGCGACCAATTGGGGCTGGTGAGGTTGCCGGCGCCGGTCCGCTCGAACACGATCGTCTTGCCGTCGGGCGAGAAGCGCGGCCGGGCATAATGGCCGGGCTGGCTGGTCACGTCGCGCGCCGCACCGCCGCTCGCTGCCACGGTGCGGATCCGCCCCAGCCCTGCATCGGTCCAGCCGACGAATACCACCGATCGCCCGTCGCGCGACCAGCTCGGGAACAGCTCGAAGCCGTCGCCGCCGCTGGTCAGCCGCTTCGCCGCCGCGCCGCCGACAGGCTTGATCCACAATTTGCCGAGACTCTCGAACACCACACGGTCGCCACCCGGCGAAACCGATGCAAAGCGCGGCATCGACGTGGTGAAGCGATCGGGCGCGACTGCGATCTGCGGGTGGGGTGCGTCGATCACTCCGCGGCTGTCGTTCACCGTAAACGGAATCTCGCGCACATTCGCACCGTCGGCATCGATCCGCCGGATCTTGCCCTTGGCCCAGAATACCAGCGACTGGCCGTCGGGCGTCCACGCCATGTTGGGATAGACGCCGGTGACCGCCCAGGTCTCCTGGACGTCCTGGTCGAGACCGTCATAGATCTTGCGCTCCTCGCCCAAGGCGAGGTCCTTCACATAGAGCTTCGAACGGGTCGCCTCGCGCCGCACGAAGGCGATCTTCTTGCCGTCGGGCGACGGCGTCGGCCGCACCGCGCCGCCCGCACCGCTCACCGCGGTGGTCACCTCGCCGGTGTCGAGCTCGTAGCGCTCGATGTCGAACAGCCCGGTGTTCGAATCCTGGGCATATTCGAAGATCGGCCCCGGCGTGACGTTGCGGGTGTAGAAGATCGACTTCCCGTCCCTGGCATAGATCGGCTCGCCCAATTCCTTCTGATGCGTCTCGTTGGGCCGCTTGACCAGCATCACGCCGGCCCCGCCCGAGACGTGATAGAGCCAGACCTCGCCCGTCCCGAGCGAGCGGCCGGTGGTGAAATGCTTCTTCGCGGCGATATAGCGCCCGTCGGGGCTCCAGCTCGGCTGGTTGAGCAGCCGGAATTCCTCTTTGGTCACCTGGCGCTTGTCCGAACCGTCGCGGTTCATCACCCAGATGTTGTCGCCGCCGCCGCGATCCGACGTGAAGGCGATCCGCCGCCCGTCGGGCGAGAAACGCGGCTGGACCTCCCAGGCGAGCCCCTCGGCGATCCGCGTCGGCGTGCCGCCTGCGATCGGCAGGGTATAGATGTCTCCCAGCAGCGCGAAGGCGATCGTCCCACCATCCGGGCTGACGTCGAGGTCCATCCAGCTGCCTTCGGAGACGCGGATGGGAATCTGGCGGATGGTCGCCCCCGTCGGTGCGTTGACGTCCCATTTGGGCGCCTTGTCGCTCTTCGACACCGGCGCAACCGGCGTAGCGGGTGCCGCGGCCACGGGTGTACCGGCCGGCGTCGGTTGCGGCTGCTCGACAGGCGGACGGACGATCTCGTCTTCGGGAGCCTGGGTCTGCTGCACCGGCTTCTGCTGCGAGGGAGGAGCGACCTGTGCCGCAGCCTGATGAGCGGCAAGTGCAACCAGCGAGACGAGCGCGACCGCGTGAAGTTTCATGATTCTCCCTTCTTCCTGAGCGGCGCACTATCGGCGGCCAAGCCCGTCGGCGCAATCGGCAAGCGGTCGATCAACGTCATCGTATTTGGAATAATCGGCTTTGCGGGAGTGCCTGCCGAAGGCGGCAACGCCGCGCAGACTCTACCGCCAAAGCGGCAGAATCTGCGCGGCGAAGATCATGCTGCGGAGCGCCGGAGCCTGCATGCGATTGCAGGCGCGCTCACCCGGTCAGCGGCGCACGCCCCGCACTGTGTTCAGCACGGCGATCGCGGCGACGCCGAGGAAAGCCGCACTGGTCCATGGCCGTGCCCGGGCGAAGCTCTTCGCTTTCTCGGTGATCGGCGCGCTGCCGGAAAAATGGGTGCGGAAATCGTCGGTAAGCGCAGTCTTGCCGTTCGATTCGGGGGCAGCGGTCTCAACCATTGATCATCTCCGTCCAGGGCGCCGGATGCGCCGGTTCGAGGCGTCAACGCATCGACGGCACCTGGTGTCCGGCCTTTCGACGAAACCACCCGAGCCGGGCCGTTCGGGCAGGACCGGCGGAGTTTTGCCGGGGCCGCCCACAGGGCGCGGTCGGCTCCTGTCGAGCAGGGAGCACGGCGGAGACCGGCGATGACAATCTGCGGCTCGACCATGGCCCGCTCCAGACGATCTTAACGCCAGACGATCAGCCAAGCGCGGCCCAGCCGGCCAGCGCCGCACGGTAACGGCGGCTCAGGCGTATCGTCGCGCCGCTGGAGAGTTCGAGCAACGCATCGCCCCTGCCCGCGCCGCGAACCGCGCGTACCTTGTCGCGTCGCACGATCGCCGTGCGGTGGACGCGCGCGAAATCGCCCTGGGGTAAAGCAGCATCCAATGCCGAAAGCGAGCTGTCCACGAGGATCGTTCCCGCGCTGCTATGAACCTCGACATAGTCTCCCGCCGCGCCGACCCATTCGATCGCCTCGAGCGCCAGATGCTGTCGCCGGCCGCCGGCGCGAACCCAAAGCCCCTTGGTGGGCGCCGGAGAAACTGCGGCGTCGAGGGCGTCGCGCGCAGCCGCGGCGTCACGCGCCCGCCGCCGGCGCAGGACCGCAAGCGCCACGATTGCCGCGCAAGCGAGCGCGCCGGTATCGAGATTGGCGCCGAGAACATAAGGGATCATCTCGATCGGCGAGGCGAAGCCGCCCCCATAGATCGGCCAATAAAGCAGGCTGAACAGCCCCACATGCACCACCAGCGCGGCAGGAACCCCCAGCGCCAGCGCAGCAGCACGAACGACCCGGGGTGCCTCTGCAGCAACGACGCGGCCGGCGATCGCAAGGAGCATCGGGCCGAGCAGCGCCCATATTGAGTAGATCGCCGCCGTATAGCCGAGCGCCGGCCAGAACGGCTGCGGACGCCCCTGCAGCTCCGCGAGGATCTGACCCTGCAGTGTCGCCAACGCGGTGAGCGCCACCCAGGGCAGCACGCCCGGCACAAGCAGCGCGCGCACCCGGGAACCCATTACAAGCCGTTTAGCGTGGCGAGCCCTCCAGGCCCCTCTACGCGGCGACTCGCCTGCCATCGGCTTTGCCCCGGTTCAGGCCTTCCGCAACTGCTTCACCGCATGATCCGCGGCGCGCGCAGTGAATGCCATGAACGTCAGCGAGGGATTCACGCATGACACCGAGGCCATCTGCGCCCCGTCGGTGACATAGAGGTTGGACGCGTCATGCGCCTGGCTCCAGCCGTTGAGCACCGATTTGCGCGGGTCCGCGCCCATCCGCGCGCCGCCCATTTCGTGGATCGCGTCGCCGGGGACATGCTCATCCTCGGAGCTCGTCACGTTCTGGAGACCCGCGGCCTTGAGCATCGCCTCGCCCTGGATCCGCGCATCGGCCATCATCTTCAGCTCGTTTTCGCGGAAACGGACGTCGAAGCGCAGCAGCGGCACGCCGAACCGGTCGACCTTGCTGGCATGCAGCGAGACCTGATTGTCCTTGTAGGGCAGGCATTCGCCGAACGCGCCCATGCTGAAGGTCCACGGCGCATATTTGCGCATGCCATGCTTCATCGAGGCGCCGAAGCCGACCGGCGGCGCCGGATTGCGCCGGGCGCTGCCCTGATAGCCGTAGCCGCGCTTGAACCCGACCCCTTCGTCGCCGCCGATGTTGCGGAAACGCGGGACATAGACCCCGCCCGGGCGGCGGCCATATTCAATATAGTCGGTCATCCCGGGGATCTCGCCCTCGACCCCGACGCGGAAGATGTGATCCATCACATATTTGCCCAGCGTCCCGCTCGCGTCGAAATGGCTGCGCCCGCTGCCGGGCGCGCGCGAGTTCATCAGGATCTGGGTCGAAGCCATCGCCGAGGCGCACAGGAAGACGAGATCGGCGTTGATCACTTGCGCCTGCCCGGTGTTCGCGTCGATGAAGCGCACGCCGGTGACGCGCTTCTTCGCGGCATCATATTCGAGGTTGGTGACCACCGCGTCCGACTGGAGCGTCAGCCGCCCGGTCGCCCGGGCTGCCGGCAAGGTCACTGCCTGGGTCGAAAAATAGGCGCCGAACGAGCAGCCGTTGCCGCATTGGTTGCGGAACTGGCATTTGGTGCGGTTCTGGTCGGGCTTGTCCACCGTCAAATTGGACAGCCGCGTGTTGATCAGCTTGCGGCCGGGGAATTTGGCCTCGAGCCGTTCCTTGACCCACTTCTCCGCGATATTCATCGGGATCGGCGGCTGGAACTCGCTATCGGGCAGATAGGCCAGATTCTCGCGCGAGCCCGAAACGCCGATATATTTCTCGACATAGGAATACCACGGCGCGACGTCGTCATAGCCGATCGGCCATTCGCCATCGATGCCGTCGCGCTTGTTGGCCTCGAAATCCTCCGGCGCCCAGCGGAAGCTCCAGCGTCCCCAGATCAGCGACTTGCCGCCGACCGCGCCGGGGCGGATCCAGTAGAATTTCTCGCCTTCGTCGAAGGCATAGGGATTCAGCCGGTCGTCATTGTAGAAGCCCTGGTTGCTGGGTGCGACATAGCCGTGCTTGGCAATGAAATAGTCGCTCTCGACCAGCGGCTTGGGCATGATGTTGCGCGCCGGGATCTCAAAGGCGGGCTTGCCGTCATACGGATAGCCCTCGCCATGCTCGACCATCCTGCCGCGGTCGAGCATCAGGACGCGCAGTCCCTTTTCAGTGAGTTCCTTCGCGGCAAAGCCGCCGCTGACGCCCGATCCGATGACGATCGCGTCGAACCTGTTGGTCGAAGCCATGTTTTATCTCCCGCTATCGGATCAGAAACGCAGCGCGCGCAGCGTCTGGAAGCTTGTGGTGACGTCGGGAAGATACGGCGCGGGCGCCTGATCGTTCTCGACGTAGAAATGCCGGACCCCGGCGCCGCCCTTGCGCTTGAACAGCGCGGCGAAGTCGATCGTCCCGGCGCCAACCGCAGTCATGCTGCGATCCGGACGCATGTCCTTGACGTGATAGGCATAGAGCCGCGTCCCGAGCCGGTCGATCAGCGCCGCCGGATTCTCCCCGGCAAAGGCGGCCCAATAGAGGTCGAGCTCGACCTTGACGAGCGCGGGGTCGGTTTCCTTGAGGAACCGGTCGTAAAGACTCACCCCGCCCGGCTTGATCGTGAACTCGAAATCGTGATTGTGATAAGCGAAGCCCAGCCCGGCTTTCTTCAGGTCAATGGCGAAGTGATTGAAAATGGGCAAAGCCGCCTGCCAACCCGCCTCCGTGCGGTGCTCGTCGGTCATGTAGGGCAGCACGATCGTGTCGGCGCCGAGCGCTTTGGCCATCACCACCGACTGGTCGAATTTCTGGAGCAGCGCGTCATAGCCGACATGCACCGACGGCGATTTGAGCCCGAGCCGGTCCATCGTCTTGCGCAGCAGGGAATGGTCCATCGCGTCATAACCGCCGCCGCCATATTCTACTTCGCGATAGCCGATCCGCGCGATCTGCTCGAGCGTGCCGACCGGGTCCTTCGCGAAGATGTCGCGCACGGTGTAGAGCTGAATGCCGATCTTCTTGATCTGCGCGGCGGAGGCGGCTTTGAGATCGACAAGAGCAAGCGCGGCAAAGCCGCCGGCGCCGGCAAGCAGGTTTCTGCGGCTGATCATCATGAGCTGTAGACCTTGTTGACCTGGGCGTAAGGGAAGGCGCCGTTATACTCGCCCGGCACCGGCAGATATTCGCGCTCCTGCGTGATGCCGATCTCGGAAGTGTAATAGCCGGTGATGACGAGCTGGCGGAACGCCTCGAAGAACTTGCCGCCCGAGGGCAATTGGTCGTTCATCGCGAGAGTCAGCAGGGCGTCCTGCTGCGCCGGCGTCGCTTGCGCGGCGGAGACCTTATGATCCTGCAGGCCGCGCGCCTCGATCGCGGCCAGCCCGGCGAGAATCGGCACCCGATCCTCGGGCTTCGCCCAATCGGCGAGCAGTTTCTCGATATAGGCCGGCACGCCCGCGGCGATCGCGCCCGGGGTATCGGTGGTCGGGATGACGCGTTCGCTGAGCGCCGACACCAAAGCGCGCTGCGCCGGGGTGAACACCGCCACGCTCGGCGGGCCCTCGCTGATCGCGGGTATGTTCGCGCCCTGCGGGGCGCCGGCAGCGCGCGCGATCGGCGCGAACAGCCCGGCGCCGAACATGCCGACGACACCGGCCAGCGCAGTTCTCCGGTCGATCACTTGCCTTCTCCTCCCAGATCGATTGCCGCTTCGCTCAACGGACGCACCCAGATGTTGCGGAACGACACCGGCGAATCATGATCCTGCAATTGCAGCGGTGCCGCATCGGGATGCGGCTTGTAGCTCGCCACCTGCCGCCAGATCGTCGTTCCGAGCAGCGCCTGATGATTCTGCACGAGCACCCCATTGAGGAACGCAGTGACATAGGCCGGGCGGACCAGCTTGCCGTCCCCGGCGAAACGCGGCCGTTCGAAGACGATGTCGTAGCTCTGCCATTCGCCGGGCTTGCGCGCCGCGTTCACCAGCGGCGGCTTCCAGCCATAGACTGCGCCGACGGTGCCGTCGGCATAGGTCGGGTTCTGATAGCCGTCGAGGATCTGCACCTCGTAGCGCTGCATGAACCACACGCCGCTATTGCCGCGATCCTGCGACGTCTTGGTCGGCGGGTTCGGCGAGCGGAATTCGAGATGGAGCTGGACGTCGCCGAAGCTCTGCTTCGAGACGAGATTGTTCTCGCCGCCACTGGCTGCGCGCGACGGGATCGTCATCGCACCATCGGCGACAGGCCAGGGCCCGCGCTCGCCTTGCCACGCATCGGTCGACTTGCCGTCGAACAGCACGATCGCATCGGCGGGCGCACCGCCCGGAGTGGCCGCGGGTGCGACCACCGTCGGAGCCGGGCGATCGGCATCATGGACGCGCCACTTGCCGTCGGGCAGTATCGGGGTGTCCTTGAACCCCGGCTTCTCCTGCGCGGCGGCCGGCAGCGCGGCGATCAGCCCCGCGGCAAGGCCCAGACTAAAGCGGATGGCAGTCACCCTCGTTCCTCTCATTGCTGGTCGATCTGCCGATAGGCGGCGACCAGACGCTCCTCGCCCGCGCGACCTTCTATCGAATTGCCGTGTTCCATGCCGATGACGCCGGCATAGCGTCGCGCGCGCAGCCATTTGACGACATTGGCATAGTTGATTTCGCCCGATCCCGGCTCCTTGCGGCCCGGATTGTCGCCGAACTGGATATAGGCGATCTCGCTCCAGCACATCTCCAGCGTCGGGATCAAATTCCCCGACTGAATCTGCTCATGATACAAATCGGCGAGAACCTTGACGCCCGGGCTGTTCGCCCCGCGCGCGACGGCATAGCCCTGCGCGATCGTCTGCATGTACACGCCCGGGTGATTGGTCCGGGTGTTGAGCGGCTCCATCACCATCGCGATCCCGTGCGGCGCGACCACATCGCCGGCGCGGCGCATCACGTCGATCACCCGCGCGGTCTGGATATCGACCGGCACCTTGGGATCCATGAACCCGGTCACCACGGTCATGCACCTGGCGTTGAGCCGTTTGGCGACCTCAATCGAGCTGCGGATATCGGCAAGGAAGGCCTCGCGCTCGGCCCCGTCATTGGCGCCGAGCAGCGGCCGCGACTGCGCCCATTTGGGCATGCTCGCGACGAACACGCCCATCGTCATGCCGCGATCGCGCAATGCCTTCGCCATCCGCTCCTGCTCGGCGACCGGGCGACTGGGCGCCTCGTTATCTTCCCACGCCGTGAAGCCCTGGTCGGCGGCAAAGGCGATCTGCTCGATCAGCCCGCCACGGCTCGCGAAGCTGCCCTGATGCGGCGCATAGCCGAGCGAGAAGCGTGCGGCATTGGAGCCGCCGCCTTGCGCGCGCGCCAATGCCGGCGCCAAGGCCGACGCGGCGCCCGCGGCGAGCAGGGTGCGGCGCGATACCGTCACGCGCGACCGCTCATTTCGCGCCCTTGAGATAGGCGATGATCGCCGCGCGCTTCGCCGGATCCGCCATGCCGATCGGCATGCGTGAACCGGGCACCTTCTTGCCCGGTGCCGCGAGATACTCGCTGAGCGTCTTTTCGTCCCAGCGCAGCTTGGAGGCCTTCATCGCCGGCGAATAATTGAACCCCGGCACTGAAGCTGCCGGTCGCCCGACCACTCCGTTGAGATTGGGCCCGACGCCGTTCCTGCCGCCCTTCTGGACGGTATGGCACGCCTTGCACGCCGCGAAGGCGGGCGGCGGCGCAGTCTGCGCCACGCTGGGCGCGCAGGTGACCATAAGCGTCGCCGCGGCGACCGTCCCTGCTCCCAGGCACATGAGAAGCTTCATTCTTTCTCTCCCGGATCAACCATCGTCCATTTAGAATCGGACGCTGCGTTCGATATCACCGCTTCGATGAACCGCATCGTACGCAATCCGTCGGTCACGCCCGGAAACCGCTCATCACCGTCGCCGCGGATCGCCGCTGCGAAGCCGCGATAGAGATTCGCAAAGGCCTCTATATACCCTTCCGGATGTCCAGAAGGTGTCCGAAGCAGCCGGGTCGCGCGCTCGTGCAGCCCCGGCCCGCCGGCGCGGACGATTTCGGTCGGGCGATCCAGCCAGCGCAGGGTCAGCGTATTGGGCTCCATCTGCGCCCATTCGAGCCCGCCGCGCTCGCCGTGGATGCGCAGCTTGAGCCCGTTCTCCTCGCCCGCCGCAACCTGGCTCGCCTTGAGCGTCCCGCGCGCGCCGCCGTCGAAGCGCAGCAACGCACTGACATCGTCGTCCAGACGCCGTCCCGGCACGTGCGTGGTGAGCTCGGCCGATATCGACTCCACCCGCAAGCCCGAGACATGCTCGGCGAGCTGGAAGGCATGCGTGCCGATATCGCCGAGGCATCCGCCGAGCCCGGCGCGCGCGGGATCGGTCCGCCATTCGGCCTGCTTGTTGCCTGCGGTGTCGATCGGCAGGCTGAGCCAGCCCTGCAGATACTCGACCTGGACCAGCCGTATCGCACCCAGATCGCCCCGCGCGACCCTCGCCCGCGCCTCTTCGATCAGCGGATAGCCGCTATAGGTGAAAGCGAGCGCGAAGCGCCGCCCGCTGGCCTCGGCAGCATCGGCGATGGCTTCGGCTTCGGCGACACTCATCGCCATCGGCTTTTCGCAGAAGACGTGGAAGC
This sequence comes from Sphingomonas sp., assembly GCA_030146605.1. Taxonomy (GTDB): domain Bacteria; phylum Pseudomonadota; class Alphaproteobacteria; order Sphingomonadales; family Sphingomonadaceae; genus Sphingomonas. The sequence continues at coordinate 28,976 of JASLBO010000396.1, forward strand.
CCGCGTTCAGCGCGGCGATCGCCATCGGCGCATGAAGATGGTTCGGGGTGACGATCGCGACTGCATCGATGCGTTCGTCCGCTGGCAGCGCCCGCTCCTGCGCAATCATCGCCTCGAACGAGGCATAGACCCGGTGTGACGCCAGCCCCAGTGCCTCACCGGTCCGGCCATTGCGACCGACGTCGGTGCTGAACGCGCCCGCCACCAGCCGCCAGTCGCCGTCGAGTGCCGCCGCCATGCGATGGACCGCCCCAATGAACGCGCCTTCGCCGCCGCCCACCATGCCCAGCCTGAGTGCCTGTCGCGCCATAGGAATCACTTCTGCCGCGAAAGCCCGAGCAGCGAGCGGATCGCCGCCTGGTCGACTCCGCTCGCCGCGAAATCGTCGAAAGCGCGCTCGGTGCGCCGGATGATGTGATCGCGGATGAACGGCGCGCCCTCGCGTGCGCCGTCCTCGGAATTCTTCAGCGCGCACTCCCATTCGAGCACGGCCCAACCGGCATAGCCATATTGCGCCATCTTGCTGAAGATCGCCGAGAAATCGACCTGACCGTCGCCGAGCGAGCGGAAGCGCCCTGCCCGGTCGACCCAGCTCTCATAGCCGCCATAGACTCCCGAACGCCCGGTCGGGTTGAACTCGGCATCCTTGACGTGGAAGCACGAAATCCGGTCGTGATAGCGATCGATGAAGTCGAGGTAGTCGAGCTGCTGCAGCACGTAATGCGACGGATCGAACAGGATCCGCGCCCGCGGATGCTCGTCCACCGCGGCAAGGAAACGCTCCCAGGTCGCGCCGTCGTGAATGTCCTCCCCCGGATGAATCTCATAGGCGCAGTCGACCCCCGCCTCCTCGAATACGTCGAGGATGGGGATCCAGCGCCGGGCAAGCTCGGCAAACGCCTCCTCGACCAGCCCCGCCGGCCGCTGCGGCCAGGGATAGACATAGGGCCAGGCCAGCGCGCCCGAAAAGGTAGCATGCGCCGACAGCCCCAGCCGGGCGCTGGCCCTTGCCGCGAGCTTGACCTGCTCGACTGCCCAGGCCTGGCGCTCGGCCGGCTTGCCGTGCAGTTCGGCCGGAGCGAACCCGTCGAACAGCGTATCGTACGCCGGATGCACCGCCACCAGCTGGCCCTGCAGGTGGGTCGACAGCTCGGTCGGCGCGATCCCGTGCTGCCC
>JASLBO010000443.1 GCA_030146605.1 Sphingomonas sp.
CACGACGGCACATGACCGGATCGCGGCCTTGCGCCGCATGCACCCGCTATACCAGGGGCTGCGCGCCGCGCTCGTCGACTATCGCCTGACCGGCCATAACCCGTCGCAACTCACTGGCAAGGAATATGAGAAGCGCCTGCTGCGCAACATGGATCGGCTGCGGGTGCTCCCTGCCAACCCGGCGCAACGCCACATACTCGTCGACACCGTTTCCGCCCGCTTGTGGCTGTATGAGGGCGGTGCTCCGGTTGATACGATGCGCGTGATTGTGGGCAAACAGCAGATGCAGATGCAGACGCCATCGCTGGCCGGGCTGATCCGTTTTGTTGTCTTGCGGCCTTATTGGAACTTGCCACCCGACCTGACGCGCCAGCGCGCCGCGCGGGCGGTGCAGGAAGGGACCGGCTTTCTGGATCGCGAACGCCTGGAGTTGCTCTCGGGCTGGGAGCCCGACGCGCGCGTGCTCGATCCGCAGGAGGTGGACTGGCCCGCTGTTGCAGCTGGCGCCCAGTTGGTCCGGATGCGGCAATTGCCCGGACCCGAGAACATGATGGGGGCGATGAAGTTCATGCTGCCGAACAGGCTTGGCATCTATCTTCACGACACGCCCGACAAGGGATCCTTTGCCCGGAAGGATCGGCGGCTGAGCTCCGGTTGCGTACGAGTCGAAGACGCTGCGCGGCTGTTCCGCTGGCTACTTGGCCGACCGGCGTCGACGCCGACCGGCGCGCCCGAACAGAAGGTCGCGCTGGAGGCGCCGGTCCCGGTATACATCGTCCGTCTCACCGCTCTCGCGGAAGGTGGCGAGGTCAAATTGCAGCAAGATCTCTATGACGGCGACCACCGATCCGACGAAGGCCGATTCGGCTTCGGTTAAACCAAAGAATCGGGGCGGATGGAGACTATCGGATGAAGGAGACGACCGCAGCGAAACGCTTGCGTCAATCGCTCTTCTCGCGATCCTGACGGACCACGCCGGGTTCCTATGGGCCGGCCTTTTCCCCGCACTCGCTAAGCCTCGTCCCCGGCGAACCGTGCCGCGATATCGCGACGCAGATAGCCACCAATATCGTAGCTTGGACGCTGATTCGGTTTCGCTGCTTTCTTGAAGGTAGCGGTGTTGCCATGCCACGACAGCGTCGGCTGAGGGGGGCGCAGTGTCTCACGGCTGGGTACTTCGGGCCGTGCCTTGCCGGATCACATGAGCGGCGTACACGAAGGCGGCACCAGCGCCGTAAATCTCCTGGCCGACCTGCCCTGCGGGCCTGCCATCTGGATAGAGGTCCTCCAGAGGGAACGACAGCGTCCGGTCTATGACGCCCGATTCCTGCTGCCCCGACAGGATGTCGGCGGGGAGCATTTCGGGGTAGTAAAACCAGCCGCGATGCATGGCGTAGCGGCAGAATTCCCGGGCGAAGGTTCGCGCCGCGGGATCGAGCTCGTTGCCGCCGAGCCGCAGACATTCCTGAAGCGCGAGGAAGCACTCGTAGTCCTCGAAGGCAGCCACGTAATCGGAATTGTACATGCAGGTAGCGGCCATGAAAGTGGGGTAATGTTCGGCGGCGCGCGCGCGACGTTCGACGAACGGGCAATGATGCAGCAAATTCGCGAGCCAATAGTAGCCCCGCTCGATCCAGCAGCGCTCGCCCGTCTCCTTCCACAGGCGAAGGCACGCGGCGGCACCCCAGGCAGTCAGATTGAGCTGATACATCAAGGAAAGGCCCGCCCCGTCCGCGGCTTCGAGCGCAGCGCGGCCTTCGTGGAGATACTGCCCGTCGCCCGTGAGCTCATGCAGCTGCATCATGAGGTAGGCGTACAGACCGCCCGCGTCCGTCTCGCCCGGGCGGCCAGCATCCAGTTGCTGGGTCATCACGCGGAAATCGGTGATGTCGTACATGACGGGCCAGGCATAAGCGAAGTGGTGCGCTGCCCGGATGCCGTAGCCGACCGATTGCAGCAGCAGCGCGCGAGCTTCCGTGACTTCGTCTATTGCCAGGCGGGCGAGGTTCGTCATGGGGTGGTAGAGGTACCAGGAGTCCACTGCGTCGAAGTCCTTCTCCAATCCGACGCTGGGAAGGTAGCGGCGGAGTGTGCCGACGCTCGGATCATAGAAGCGATGGAGGCCTTTCCTTAGATCGGCTTCGAAGGGCAGGGGGGTCCCGCGCGCCGCCGCATAGGTCCTGAGCGTGGCGATCAGCGCGAGCTGGACCATTGCATCCGGATATTGGCCATTGGGATAGGGCATCACGTAACGGTCGCCATATTGGAGGACCGTAGCCGAGGGCGCGTGCATGAGGTCCGATAGCGTCCGTTCGGCACGCCATGTCCAGTCGTGCAACTCGGCTTGCGGGAGGGGCATTGCGCGATACGCCGCCATTGTGCGCTCTAAATAGTGCAGCGCGGTTTCGCCGGTTCCCAAGATCATGCGCTCCTCCGACACGCGAATACGGCTCGGCAACGCCCGCGCGCCAGAATCGCTGCATCGGTTCAAAGGAATAAAGAAGTGCCAGGTTAACTTAGTATAGGACCGCCTATGAGCTTTGTAGAAATCGATACCGTGCGAGATAAAGTGAAGGAAACATTGGAAAAGATGGACGTTGGCCCGTGTATCTATTTCATCTTCAGGAGAGCTAACATGCGTAAGCTTTCGGTATTCATCGCGGGCGCTTTGCTCGTCCCGGCAGCGGCCATCGCTCAATCGACCGGCGGCAGCACGCCTTCGGGAACCACCAGCAGCGGCCAGAGCACTGCCAATCAGCAGGACAGCACCACCAGCGCCTCCGGGGGGCAAAGCAGCACTTCTGCCACCAGCAATCGGCGCGGCTCGCGCGACCAGAACCGTCGGGCCTCGCAACGCGGCAGCGGCTCGGCCGGCGCCGACGCAAGCGGAGCCATGGGAACTACCGGAACGACCGGTGCGGGCACGAGCGCCACTTCCGGGTCTGCGGGAACGGGCACGAGGGACGATTCCCGCCGCACTGGGGCAACCGGCACCTCGAACTCCACGGGGTCGGGTACTACCGGCCCGACCGGCCTAGGAACGACCGGCACGACCGCAACCGGCCGCACTACGGGGTCCATAGGCTCGACCGGCACTCCGGGTTCGACGGACAGCGGGACCACGGGTGCGCCAGGAAGCAGCACCCCCGGCACCACCGGCGGCACTACGCCACCACGCTGAGGCGGGCGCGGGCCGGGCCATTTTCCATCCAGGTCGACCAGCGCCCGCTCCTCGTCGACGACGAAAGCGCGGGCATCGTCGGTCCGCCCCGGCGCCTCGCTCAAGGTCACCGGCGGTCTGCTGGGAGCAATCCGATCGCCCGTAACGGTGCGGAAGCTCGTCAAAACCTTGAGCGCGCTCGACGATGATATCGTGTTCGGCCTGCCCGGCAACGGTATCAACGCGATCACGGAGTCAATCCGGACGTCCTTAACGGCGACGACTAACCGATTTTGCGAATGCCAAACTGAAGGAGAACGGCGATGACCGACCACAAGAAGAAAGGCGACTTTGACGCAACCCGCAAGCACGATGAAGGGGGCAACAAGAAGCAGGACAATAGCAACAACAACGACAGTCGGACCGGCAACCAAAACGCCGGCCACGGCGGCCATCGCGGATAGAACACTGAGATCTAAGCCACCGATTTGACTCGGCCCGACAGCCGCGCCGCGAACCAGACCATCGACCAGCGAGATCACGATGTTCGGCAACGACACCAAGCCTTCGTCGTAACCTGGCGCTCCAGCGGTATCGGCTATGAGCAGTTCGCCGAGGACGGCGATGAGGTGGTGATCGCCGCCGGGAGCGAGGAGCGCCTGCCCAGGCCCGTGCCGCGCTCTCGGCTGGCGCGGCTGCGACAAGGTGAATGGGTGCAATTGCGGAACTGAGCCCCACACCGGTCGGCGCGCAGAAGCACCGCGCGGGCCGCGCCCGGCTCGGACGTAGAGGAGTGACTTTTGTGGACACGATCGAAGAGATCAAGCCGCCGCTACCCGGCCAGCAACAGCCGGTTCCCGGCACCATAGCCGCGATGGACCCCAAGCCCGATCATGGCGAGGAGAGCTACCAGGGCCGCTGCAGGCTGGAGGGCAAGAAGGCGATCATCACCGGCGGCGACAGCGGCATCGGCCGCGCCGTCGCAATCGCTTATGCGAGGGAAGGCGCCGATGTGCTGATCGCCTATCTGAACGAAGACGAAGATGCCCAGGACACCGCCCGCTGGATTCAGGAGTCCGGGCGAAAGGCCGTGCTGGTCCCCGGCGACATAGGTTCGGCCGAACACTGCCGCGCGATCGTCGACAAGGCGGTGGAAGCGTTCGGAGGCATCGACATCCTCGTCAACAACGCAGCGCATCAGATGACGTTCGAGAGGCTCGAGGACATCCCGGAGGAGGAGTGGGATATGACCTTCCGCACCAATATCCACGCGATGTTCTATCTCGCCAAGGCTGCCGTCCCGCACATGGGAGAAGGTGGCGCGATCATCAACACGACGTCGGTGAATGCCGACATGCCGAAGCAGACCCTGCTACCTTACGCCACCACCAAGGGCGCAATTCAGAACTTCACCGGCGGCCTTGCCCAGTTGCTTGCAGAACGGGGTATCCGAGTGAACTGCGTCGCGCCCGGCCCGGTCTGGACGCCGCTGATCCCCTCGACGATGCCGCCCGAGCAGGTGAAAGAGTTTGGCGCGAGCTATCCGATCGGGCGCGCGGCGCAACCGAAGGAACTCGCTCCTGTCTATGTCATGTTGGCGACCGACGAGGCGAGCTATGTCTCCGGCGCGACGGTTGCGGTGACCGGCGGCAAGCCGATCCTGTAGTCACAAGATGCGTATCCCATCTCCGGGTAAGACGCTGCACCCTGACGTCCTGGGCGCCGGCAAGGAATAAAGCCGGCGTGCCGATCTCCACCAGTCCCGAATGGCAGCAGCTGGCGCTCTATGCCGCGGCATCGTCGGCGACAAAGTGAGGATCCGCATGAGCCGGGACGGGCACTTCGGGCGAAGGTGCGGATCAACGGCATCGAGCCGCCGCATGCTGATCGACAGCGGCGCCACCCTCACTGCACTCTGCTGGCATACGGTCCTGGAGGCGTCATTTCGGAGCGGCACCAGTCTGTCGCCGATTGTGCTTCAGACCGCCAACGGAGCGGTACCCGCGAATACCGCAACTCTCGGGAGCCGATTACGTTACTGAAAATCTTTAGTTTGTCAGACGCCGCCGGACTGCACATTTCCAGTGGACCCTCCGGTCGCGCCGCCGCCGGTACCGATGCTGCCTGTGCCAGCTCCCGGGCCGCCGCCCGGAGCAGTACCGCCGGGTTGGAGACCGCTCGATAGGCCTGAGCCGGCGGTGCTCGATGCCGGCGCGTTGTCGGCATCTGGATTGTCGAGCTTGGGACCCTCTCCGGGTGCGTGGGCGTTCTCGTCTTCACCTTTCACGGCAGGCACTCCGTTGGAACTCGCCGGTTCAGCGATCTGGTGGCCAAAGCGGTTCCGGGGCAGCGCGTGCAAGGAAAACGCGAGGCGATGCAGGAAACCTTACCCCTATCTCGGCCGGTCACTTGGGGCCTTCTCGGAGCGGCGGCGTTGTTCGCGGC
>JASLBO010000487.1 GCA_030146605.1 Sphingomonas sp.
TCGTGATCGTATCGCTGATGGGCGGAGGCCTGAAGATCGAGCGGGCTGTCGCGTGGAAAAGCTGGAACGTCACATGGCGACTTCTCGGTATCGCGATGCCGCTCACCATTCTCCTGGTCGTACTGCTCGGCCACCAACTCCTCGGTCTCGGGCTCGCAACCGCCTTGTTGCTGGCCGGCTCGCTGGCGCCGACGGACCCGGTTCTCGCCGGAGACGTGCAGATCGAGCACGATGAGAACGAGGAGGAGGCGGAAGCCAAGTTCGCGCTCACCAGCGAGGCCGGGCTGAACGATGCGCTCGCTTTCCCCTTCATCCATCTCGCCATCGCCATCGCCGCCGCCGGGGGCCTCACCGGGCAGGTCCTTACCGGCTGGGTGCTGAGCGACGTGCTCTGGAAGCTTGGGGCGGGTCTGGTTGTCGGTGCCGCGCTCGGCCGGCTTGTCGGGTTGATCATATACCGGTTACCCTCGGGCACTTCCCTGTCGAGGACCGGCGATGGCTTCATCGCCCTGGGTGCCACGCTGATCGTGTACACCGCGACCGAATTTGCGCATGGCTACGGCTTCCTGGCGGTGTTCGTGGCGGGTCTGATGATCCGCCGTTCCGCACAGGGGCACGACTTCAACAAGCGACTGCACGATTTCGCCGACGAGTCCGAAAGACTGCTGATGATGCTCCTTCTTCTCATGTTCGGCGGAATGTTGGCGGCCGGATTGCTTAAAGATGTCGGCTGGGTGGAAGTCACGTTTGCAGCGATCATGCTTCTGATTATCCGGCCGATCGCGGGCTGGATCAGCCTGATCGGCGTGAAGCGTCCGAAGTTGGAACTGGCGATCATCGGGTTCTTCGGAATACGCGGCCTTGGGTCCGTATATTATCTGAGCTACGGATTCAATCACGCCACCTTCGAATACGAATACAGTTTGTGGGGAACGCTCGGCCTCATCATTGCGGCCTCGATTCTCATGCACGGAGTGCTCGTAACGCCTGCTCTTCGAAGGCTTCAAGAGCATTATCGAGCTTTGGGGATCGCCAACGGGAAACGGGCGTAATCAGACGTAGCAAATCTCAAGATCAACAGGCATCCCACTGGCAAGCCGAGCGGCGACAAGAAAGGACACGCTTCGGTCACGCGAATGACCGGGGAGCGCGCGCCGGTGTTGCTGGCATACAGGCTTCAGGCCGGAGCGAAGACTCCGACCACCGATTTGACTTCCAGAAACTCGGCGAGGCCGAACTTGCCGTGCTCGCGCCCGTTGCCCGATTGCTTGTAGCCGCCGAAGGGCAGGTTCGGATCGGGCTGGCCGCCATTGACATAGACCATCCCCGCGCGGAGCCGCGGCGCGACGCGCCTGACCGACTCTGCGTCGCCGAACACCACTGCCGACAGGCCGTAATCGGTGTCGTTGGCGATGCGGATCGCGTCTTCCTCGTCCTCATAGGGGATGATCGTGACCACCGGCCCGAAAATCTCCTCGCGTGCGATCGTCATGTCGTTGCGGACGTTCGAGAAGAGCGTCGGCTTGACGAAATAGCCGGTCTCCACGCCGTCGGGCCGGCCGGGTCCGCCGGTCTCGAGCTTTGCGCCTTCCTCGAGCCCCCTGGCGATCAGGCCCTGGATCTTGTCCCACTGCGTCTTGTTGACCACGGGGCCGATGTGGCGGCCCTCCTGGGCAGGGTCCCCGACCTGCGTCGCCTTCATCATCTCGGCGGCGAGCGCCGCGACCTCCTCCTGCAGATGCCGCGGCACGAGCAAGCGGGCAGGGGCGATGCAGCTCTGTCCCGAATTCATCAGCACGCTGAACAGCGTGCCGGGCACTGCCCTGGCGAGATCGGCGCTCTCCAGCACCAGCGACGGCGATTTGCCGCCGAGTTCCTGATGGACGCGCTTGACCGTGTCGGCGGCGTTTTTCGCGACGAGAATGCCGGCGCGGGTCGAACCGGTGAAGCTCACCATGTCGACGTCGCGGTGCTTCGAAAGCGCGGTACCCACGCCGGGGCCGTCGCCATTGACCAGATTGAACACGCCCGCGGGCACGCCCGCGGCATGCATCACCTCGGCGAAGATCGCGGCGCATCCCGGCGCTTCCTCCGACGGCTTGAGGATCATCGTGCAGCCGGCGGCGAGCGCCGGCGCCACCTTCGAGACGATCTGGTTGAGCGGCCAGTTCCACGGCGTGATCAGCGCGACCACGCCGATCGCCTCGTGGACGACGAGGCTGTTGCCGATCTGCTCCTCGAACCGGAATTCCTCGAGCGCGCGCACTGCGGACAGCAGATGCCCGATCCCCGAGCCGACCTGCGCGGTTTTGGCGAGGCTCAGCGGCGCTCCCATTTCGAGGCTGATCGCCTCGGCCATGTCGGCGGCGCGGGCCTTATACGCTTCGAGCACGCGCTGGATCAGCGCGATGCGCTCTTCGACGCTGGTGCGCGAGAAGCTGTCGAAGGCGCGCTTCGCCGCCGCGACCGCCTTGTCGACATCGGCTGCCGAGCCGAGCGTGATCTCGCTGACGGCCGCCTCGGTGGCGGGGTTGATCACTTCGTGGCGGGTGCCGCCGTCGCTCTCGATCCACGCGCCGTCGATATAGTGCTTCAGAGTGCCGCGCATCCCGCCTCTCCCGATTCGAACTTCCGGTATGGCAAACTAGATGGCGGCGCGCGGGGATCGTTGCAAGCTGCAACCTTGTCCGGCCGAGGCCGGCACACAGCAAGACGCCCGGACCTTTCGGCCCGGGCGTCGCGCTATCCCTTTTTCGACCCGAGGGATCAGCTGCTGTAATACATGTCGTATTCGACCGGGCTCGGCGTCATCTCCCAGCGCGCGACTTCGGCACGCTTGATCTCGACATAGGCGGCGATCTGGTCGCGGGTGAACACGTCGCCCTTGAGCAGATAGTCCTGGTCGGCCTCGAGGCTGTCGAGTGCTTCGCGCAAGCTGCCGCACACGGTGGGAACCTGTTCGAGCTCGGCGGGGGGCAGATCGTACAGATTCTTGTCCATCGGATCGCCCGGATGGATCTTGTTCTGGATGCCATCGAGGCCCGCCATCAGCAGCGCGGCATAAGCGAGATACGGGTTGGCCAGCGCATCGGGGAAGCGGAACTCGACGCGCTTCGCCTTGGCGCCCGCACCATAAGGGATGCGACACGAAGCCGAGCGGTTGCGCGACGAATAAGCGAGCAGCACCGGCGCTTCGTAGCCCGGGACCAGCCGCTTGTAGCTGTTGGTCGACGGATTGGTGAAGGCGTTGAGCGACTTGGCGTGCTTGATCACGCCCCCGATGAAATAGAGGCACATGTCCGAAAGGCCCGCATAGCCGTTGCCGGCGAACAGCGGATTGCCCTTGTCCCAGATCGAAATATGCGTGTGCATGCCGCTGCCGTTATCTTCCTTGATCGGCTTGGGCATGAAGGTCGCGGTCTTGCCATAGGCATGCGCGACCTGGTGGACGACATATTTGTAGATCTGCATGCGGTCGGCAGTTTCGACCAGCGTGCCGAAGGTCAGGCCGAGCTCGTGTTGCGCGGCGGCGACTTCGTGGTGATGCTTGTCGCAGGGCAGGCCCATTTCGAGCATCGTCGCGACCATCTCGCCGCGGATGTCGACCGCGCTGTCGACCGGCGCGACGGGGAAGTAGCCGCCCTTGGCGCGCGGACGGTGGCCGAGATTGCCGCCTTCATATTCCTTGCCCGAATTGCCGGGCAGCTCGATGTCGTCGATCGCGTAATAGCTGGTCGAATAGCTGTTCTCGAAGCGGACGTCGTCGAACATGAAGAATTCGGCCTCGGGGCCGACATAGACGGTGTCGCCAATGCCCAAAGTCTTGAGATAGGCCTCCGAGCGCTTCGCGGTCGAGCGCGGATCGCGGCTGTAAAGCTCGCCCGTCGACGGCTCGACCACGTCGCAGACGAGGATCAGCATCGGCGTCGCCGAGAACGGATCGACCCAGACGGCGTCGAGATCGGGCTTGAGGATCATGTCGGACTCGTTGATCGCCTTCCAGCCCTCGATCGACGAACCGTCGAACATCAGGCCGTCGGTCAGCTCGTCCTCGCCGAGGATCTTGGCCACCATGGTCAGGTGCTGCCACTTGCCCTTGGGATCGGTGAAGCGGAGGTCGATCCACTCGATCTCGTGCTCCTTCACCATCTTCAGGATGTCATTGGCCGAATTCGCCATCGTAAAAGCCCTTTCGCTCTCTTTCGTGCGCCCGACGAATCGGGCAATTAAATTAGCAACCCACAGGAAGCCTTGGCACAATGCTGCGCCGCGTCAAATAACCAGCTGCGGCGACGCGTCACTCGAAATGCTGAATCGACAAGCCGAGATCATCCCCGCCGAGCCATTGTACCGGCGCCCGGCGAGCCGGGCTGCCGTCTCCGACATATTGGAGAGCGTTCGTCGCGCTCGCAAAGGCGAGGAGCAGCGCCTGGACGCTGTCGATCCCGACGGCATGGTCGTGCGTGGTTTCGCCGTCGGGGAATGCGATCGTGTAAAAGCACCGCCACGGCGGATCGTCGGGGTCGGCGTCGAGCTCGGGATCCGGGTAGGGCGCAGGCTTGTGGAGCGACAGCGAGACCTTGCCGTCCTCCCGGTCGAAAATCCTGCTGGCGATGACGTCGCCGGCATCAGATGGCGTTTTCATTGCGCTCGCCGGTGCGGATGCGCAGCGCCGTCTCGACCGGGATCACGAAGATCTTGCCGTCGCCGATCCGGCCGGTCTGCGCCGCGGCGGCGATCGCCTCGACCACGCGATCGGCGAGGCTGTCCTCGACCACCACCTCGAGCTTCACCTTGGGGAGGAAGTCCACGACATATTCGGCGCCGCGATAGAGTTCGGTATGCCCCTTCTGGCGGCCGAAGCCCTTGGCTTCGGTGACGGTGATCCCGCTGACGCCGACTTCGTGCAGCGCCTCCTTCACTTCATCGAGCTTGAACGGCTTGATGATGGCTTCGATCTTTTTCACGTGTTCCCCCAAAGGAGTGAGGCAGTTCCCCAGCGCGCGTCTGGCAACAACCGTGCCAGAGGCGGAGTCGAGGATGCCCCTCGGGTCGCACGCCGCGCAAGGGTTAACAAGTGCCTGTCAAACGGGCAGCGGGCGCGAGGCTGCCTTTTTGCGTGGCACGATTTTCGCCAATCGGTTCAATCGTGATCTCCGCGGGGTGGGACGCTTCCTGGGCGAAAGGCGATGCTCGCCATCCGAAACGATCTGGAGTAGTGCCCGCGCCACGCGCGATCGGAAAGTCGCGCGTTTCCGGAAAGCGTTGGGGAGATCGCTTATGAAGATCAGGAAGCTCTTTGCCTTGGCCACGGCGCTTGCCGCATTGTCGGTGACGGCGACGCCGGCGCAGGCGCAGTTCGGCGGGCTGGGCAGCCTCGCCAAAAAGGCGGGGATCGGGCTGCCGAGCCTGCAAAAGGCGCCGATCAGCACCAGCCTAAAGGATGCAAAATGGAGCGCGCCGGACCGCGACGGCTTCACTCCGCGCGAGGCCAAACGCTCGCTGATGCAGCTGCAGCGCACGCCGAACGGCGGCTTCGTGCTGCAGCCGGGCTATTACGAGTTTCACGACCAGAGCTATTGCCTGCATGCCGGAACCCACGGGCCCGGCGGCGGCGACGGCTATCTATTTGGCCCGACCAAGGGCGCTGCCGAAGACGCCGTGATGACGATCGTGCGCAACTCGGTGAACCATCCCGAGATCGAGCAGCACGACATCCAGACCCTGCTCTGGGCGATCGTCGCCCGCGCGCGGTTCGAGGACCTTTCGACCGAGCACAAGGCGATCGCCGCGCGGCTGCTGTCGCCGCGCCAGCTCGCGTCGCTCAACCGCAATGCGCTCGACCTGCTGACTCGCGGGCCGATCGCCGACAATCTGCCGAGCGGCGTTCGCCAGGTGCTCCAGGCCGAGGCCGATCTGCGCCGCATGCTGACATCGCCCGGCACCAGCTTCGCCGAGCTCGAGCGAGTCCACGGCCCAGCGGGCGTCCGGCAGGCTGGTGGTGATGGGCGGGTCGCCGCGCAGGACGGCGTCCAGGTTCAGGCGTCCCGCCGCGCCGGCGGCGGCGCGGGCGGCCGCGCGGCCGAGCCCGCCGAGCTGCGCGGCGAGCG
>JASLBO010000506.1 GCA_030146605.1 Sphingomonas sp.
AAATTGAGCGAACCGTTGAGCGTCACCGGCCCGTCGGTCCAGGTAAGGCTCGCGCGCGCTCGCCAGTCCGGCGGCGTGAACAACAGCCCGCTCCTCGGCAGGATTGGCTGCCTGGCGGCGAGCTGCTGCCGGATGCTGAGATAGCTCGCGTTGAGCCCTGCGCTGATCTCGCCGGTCCCGAGCCGGATCCGGTAATCGGCGAGGATATCCAGGCCCTGGATCGCCTGGCGTCCGGCGTTGAGAAAGCGGTTGTCGACGATCGCCACCACGCGAGCAGGGTCGGCCGCTCCGCCCGAGGCATTCACGAATTGCGGGCTGGCCGCAATCACGGACGCCGCCTGCGCGGCTCCGGGTGCACGGGTGACGAGATCCGCATAGGCGGGATCGCCGAGCGCCTGCGCGGTGAGCGCGATCGGGGTGACGATCCGGTCGGTGTAGCGGGTGTTGAAATAGCTGAGCTGGAGGCGGGCACCATCAATAAACGGAGGGCGCAGGTCGAGCGTCGCACTGACCGTGCGGGCGTGCTCGGGACGAACCGCCGCGTTGCCGCCGGAGACGAGCAATGCCGTGGCACCCGCCGGGTAACCGGTCCCGCCCAGCCGCAGGACGGGGAAAAGCACTGCCGACGCAACCTGATATTGCTGCAGCAGGGTCGGCGCGCGGAACGAGCGTCCCCAGCTCGCCTTGACGTCTATCCAGGCGACCGGCGCATAGACCAGCCCGATCTTCGGGGTGACGACCGTACCAACGCCCGGATAGCGCTCATAGCGTAACGCAGCGCCAATATTGAGACGCTCGACGCCTGGGATAGCAAGATCCGGCGCGACCAGCGGCAGGCTCAGCTCGCCATAGCCATGATAGCTCGCCTGCGACTGCCGGACGTTGCCGACTTGCCCCGGCCCGCGATCGGCGTTGAGGAGATTGGTGCGCCACCCGGTGCCCAGCGCAATGCGCGCCGGACCGCCGGGCAACGCGAAGAGCGGCCCGTCGGCGGTGAGCTCGATCGACTTGCCGTCATTGCAGTAGCAAAGCGGCGTCGAGCGGACGAGGTTTGCGCCGACAAAGTTGTTCGCGCGCGTGAACACCCGCTCATTGCCATAGACGCCGGTGAGCGCGGCCTGCCAGCGGCCTGGCAGGTCGAGCCGGAGCGAGGGTGCCACGGCAAAGGACCGGCTGGTGGTCGGCTGCTCGGTATGGCTGATCGCGCGATCGCCTGCGGCATTGTCGGGGAAGCCGATCTCGGTCCAGCGCCGGTTGAAGAGCATGTCGAATGTGAAATGCAGGCTGGACGTAAGGTCCTGATGGCCCGCCAGCACCACTGCGTGCCGGTCGAGCGGCGGATAGATGATCACGCCGGGCCGGCCGCGCGCAAAGTCGCGGTCATCGGACAGCAGTGCCGCCCCGCGGGCATATTCGTACGACGCGATGATGCCGCCACCTGCCCAACGCGCGCCTCCCGTCGCCCCAAGACGCTGGCGAGCAAAGTCGCCTTCCGTGGCGACACCTGCCTCGCCCTCGAGTTGGAGGCCTTCGAAGTCACGCTTGAGGATGATGTTGGCGACGCCGGCGACAGCGTCCGATCCGTAGAGCGCAGACGCGCCATCCGCCACGATCTCGAGCCGGTCTACCGCCGCCAACGGGATTGAAGAGATGTCGATACCTTGCCGCGAGCCGTTATAGGCAAGCCTGTGGCCGTTAAGCAGGGTCAGCGTCGCATCACTGCCCAGGCCGCGCAGGTTGATCGTGACCGCGCCGCCGACATCGATGCCGTTGGCGCTGCCGACATTGGCACCCACGCCCAGATTCTGGCCACCACCAAAAGCCTGCGGGATGCGACGCACCACCTCGGTCATGCTCGTCTGCCCGGCATCCCGCATCGATTCCTGATCGAACCGGAGGACCGGCGAAGCCACCGGGGCGCCGCGAATGCGGCTGCCGGTGACGACGATTGCCTCGCCCTCCCCGCCCGCCTCGTGTGCGCTGGACGGGGCCGCGCGCTCGATGACGATGCCCGCAAGCGTCTCGCGGGCAATCAGCCCCGACCCCGCGAGAAGTAACGCCACGGCCTCCTCCACGGCATATTCGCCCGCTATTGCGGGAGCGCTCTTGCCGCGAAGCAATTGCGCCGGCGCCGCGATGCTTTTCCCCGACTGGTGCGACACTGCCCGCAGCGACCGGGCGAGCGACTGTGCCGGCAGCCGATAGCTTAGGCGCTGCTGCTGCTGCGCCGCATGCGCAGCGCCAACGGGCATGGCCAACGCGAGGCAGGAAACGGACAGGGCAAGTGCGAGCTTCGGAACGATCGGCATTCAAGTTTCCCCATGCACACGCCGGATCGGGCGGTGCTTGGGGGGTTCGACGCTGCCGGCCCGGTTTACCCTGGCAAATTATTTGCGGGGCTTGATCACATAGTTTCCCCGCGCGTCGCGCTCGGCGTCGACCGGGAACATCGCGACAAGGGTAGCCGCAGTTCGATCGGGCGCATCGGTCTGGATGGTGCCGGTGAACCGTAGCGCGTTGATGTCCTCGCCCTGCAGCAGGATGCGGGTTTGGCCATGGCGGTTTGCCGCTGCTGCCACCTCGGCCAGCGGGGCCTCCTCGAAAGCCAGCAGAGCGCCTCGCCACCGGGTCTCCAGGGTGGCGATCGGGACAGGGTGTTCGCCTGCCGGCCCGCGCAGACCGAGCTGCTGGCCAGCCGCCAGCATCGTGCCGCGGTTCGCTTCGGCGGAGGCGGAGCGAACCTCGACGGCCCCTTCCAGCAGGCGAACCGCCTCATGGCCAGTACGCAGGTCAACGTCGAAAACCGTGCCATGCGCAGTTATCGTGTTCGCCCCCGCGCGCACCTCGAAGGGCCGAGCGGCATCGTGGGCAACCTCAAAGCGGGCGCGTCCGCGCACCAGCTCGAGTCGGCGCGCAGTTGCATCGGACCGCGCACGCACCACACTGTTCGAATCCAGCGTCACACGCGACCCGTCCTCGAGCGTCAGGGTCCGGATCTCGCCGATGCGGCTCGCCGCGAGCAACGGTGCCTCGAGCGCCTGCGGCGCCCGGCTGAGCGCCAGGCCGGCGGCGAGGACGAGCGCGAGGACCGCCGCGGCCGCCACGGCGAGCCTTGTCCAGAGACGCGCTTTTGCCGGCTCGGCCGCCATGGCGTGACTGTCTGCGGCGAGACCCATCGCGTCCCAGCTTTCCAGCAACGCGTCATAGGCGTCGGCGTGCGTGACATCGGCGGCGTACCATCGTTCGAACGCGGCGCAGTCCGCCTCGCTAGGCTCCGAGCGCAGCCGCGTCAGCCACGTGATCGCGTCCGCACGCGCGGCGTCGTCGCCCCCTTCCCTGGCCATCAGCCCCTCAGAGCCCGATCGAGATGATCAATCGCCTTGCTCATGTGCCATTCAACGCCTTTGACGGTAAGGTCGAATCGCTCCGCGACCTCCTTGTAACTCAACCCGTCGAGGCGGTGGGCAAGGAATATGTCCCGGGTGCGCGGGCGCAACCGCAGCAGCGCTGCGCGCAGGCGTTCCAGCCGGTCGCGTGCCTCGAGCCCGGCTACCGGGTCGGTGCCGGCAAGCGGTACCGCTTCTTCCGGGACATGCCCGGCAAGTGATCGCTGCAGCGCCACCCGCGCGCGGTCACGCAGCAGGTTGGAGGCAATCTGGTTGAGATAGGCCTCGGGTTTGTCGAGGATCAGCGTACGGGATGCGGCCGAGTCCGCCAGCCGCAGAAAGCTTTCCTGCACCAGATCGCCCGCATCCTGGCGATCGGTACGGCGAGTAAAGAAGCGAAGCAGCCTCGGACCGTGATCGCGATACAACTCCTCCAGACGGTACCTCGGTCGCACCGCGCGATCCTCGGGCGGGAGCGGATCCTCCTCGCAGAGCCGGGCCTCGCGAAGGCCATCGATCAACCGCGCAGGCATTGCCGCTGCTCCGGGACCGCGCATCGCCGCCCTGCATCCGAACTGTCGATCTTATGCTTCATGTCCGACTGGCCCATCAAAGTGAGCGCGCTCGGGGAGAGCCGGGAGTTGAGAACAAGCTGGAGTCTTGCGCCGACGCCTTTAGCCGCAAGCGGCCTGGACATGCGCGTCGGCCACCCGGCCAAGAGGTATTACTGGCTTCCCAGACAGGGTTCTCACGCCCCGGCGCCACCCTCGTGACGCAGCCTCAGACTAGAGCACCAGGCTCAATTGGCAAGCGCCGTCGCCAGCCAGAAGGTT
Source organism: Sphingomonas sp. (assembly GCA_030146605.1). GTDB lineage: Bacteria > Pseudomonadota > Alphaproteobacteria > Sphingomonadales > Sphingomonadaceae > Sphingomonas. The sequence goes on from JASLBO010000506.1 coordinate 4,220, forward strand.
GGAACGGCCGATCCTCAGGTCAACTTAGGGATCGCCGGCGCTGAGAGAATGAGTTCGCGGCGACGCCGCTGTTCCAGAGATGGTCGGGCTCGCGGCGGTCGCCCTTCCCTGCCATAGGCTGGAGAGGATTCCACGAGAGACCCGGCCGCGCCGGTGCCGGGCTTGTGCGAAACGCAGCTCGACCGGCATCGCCGAGCACCGCTAGCCGACGAAATTGAGGTACTCATACACGCCGGTAATCTCTGCCAGGATCGAAAGTGCGA
>JASLBO010000535.1 GCA_030146605.1 Sphingomonas sp.
CGGTGCCCCGCCGGCTGATCATCGCCGGGCTGATGAACTATGTCTACGAAGCCCCGTTCGCGCCGCTGGTGACGCTCCGTGTGCCCGCGGACGCACAGCCGGGCCAGCAATTGCCGGTGCGGGTCAAGCTCGACTATCTGGTCTGCACCGACGAGATCTGCGTCCCCGAAAAGGCCGAACTGGCGACCGATCTGACGATCGGCGACGGCGCGGTCCCGGCGGACCGCCGTGCACGCTTCGACGGATGGCACGCAGCGCTGCCCAGGCCACTTGGCACGCCGGCCAAATATCAGGTCGACGGCAAGACCTTCCGGCTCGAAATCCCGTTCCCCGCTGCCGCGGCGCTCTCCGGCGAAGGCTATTTCTTCCCGCTCACCGACGGCGCGATCGACTATGCCGCCGCCCAGCGCGTGGTCCGCGACGGCGACCGGATCGTGGTCGAGGCGCCGTCGAAGCGCGCCGTGCCCAAGGTTGACGGCCTGCTCGCCTTCGGCGGCCAGGGCTTTACGCTTTCGGCCGTGCCGGGCACGGTCGCTCCCGCCTCCGCTTCGGCGGGAGCCGCATCGGGCGGCTGGATCACCACTGCGCTGCTTGCCTTTCTCGGCGCGGTCGCCGGGGGCGTGATCCTCAACATCATGCCGTGCGTCTTCCCGATCCTCAGCCTCAAGGCATTGAGCCTCGTCAAGGCGGGCGACGATTCCGGCAATCCGCGCGGCGAGGCACTGGCCTATACCGCCGGCGTGGTGCTCACCTGCCTCGCCCTCGGCGGTGCGCTGCTCGCGCTGCGTGCCGGCGGTGCGGCGGTGGGCTGGGCATTCCAGCTGCAGGACCCGCGCGTGATCCTGTTCCTGCTGCTGCTGGTCACCGGGATCGCGCTCAATCTCGCCGGGCTGTTCGAGCTCCCGACGCCGCGCTTCGTCAACCGCGCCGCGGCGCGCGGGACCGGCGGCGCGTTCCTCACCGGTGCGCTTGCCGCCTTCGTCGCGACGCCGTGCACCGGCCCGTTCATGGGCGCGGCGCTGGGTGCGGCGCTGATCCTTCCCTGGCCGGCGGCGCTGGCGATCTTCGGCGGACTAGGGCTCGGTATCGCGCTTCCCTTCCTGCTGCTCGGTTTCGTGCCGGCATTGCGCCGCAAGCTGCCGAAGCCGGGGGCGTGGATGGCGACGCTGCGGCGCATCCTCTCGGTGCCGATGTTCCTCACCGCGCTGGCGCTCGCCTGGGTGCTGGGCCGGCAGGCGGGCGTCGACGGCATGGCACTCGGCCTCGGCGCTGCGCTGCTCGCTGCGTTCGGCTTCTGGTGGGCCGGCCGGCGGCAGGCGCGTGGCGTGAGCCACGCATGGCTGCCTGCGCTGCCGCTGCTGCTGCTCGCGCTCGCTGCAGTTGCGCTCGCCCGCCCCGCCCCTGCCGGCGCCGAGCGCACCACCGTGCCCGGCACCGAGCCGTTCAGCGAGGCACGGCTGGCGCAGCTTCGTGCCGAGGGACGGCCGGTCTTCGCCTATTTCACTGCCGATTGGTGCGTCACCTGCAAGGTCAATGAGAAAGGCACCATCGAGACCCGAGCGGTCGCCGACGCCTTCGCCAGCGGCAAGGTCGCGGTATTGGTCGGCGACTGGACCAATGGCGATCCCGCGCTCGGCCGCTTTATCGAGATGCACAATCGTGCAGGTGTTCCGCTCTATCTGTGGTATAAACCGGACAGCGCAGAGCCTGAGGTGCTGCCACAAGTGCTGACCCAGGCGATGCTGCAGAACCTTGCGGGCGTAAACCGATAGGGAGACGCATATGACCAGGTGGATTGTTGCAGGAATCGCCATTGCCTGCGTGGCTGGCGCAGTGCCGCTTGCCGCGGAGCCGGGGGTGGGAACCGCAGTCCCGAATTTCCGGGCGTATGACATGCACGGCAAGATCGTCGATCTGTCGCACTATCGCGGCAAGACCGTCGTGCTCGAATGGAACAACCCCGGCTGCCCCTTCGTGAAGAAGCATTATGAGAGCGGCAACATGCAGAAGACCCAGGCTGCGGCGGTGGCGCAGGGCGCGGCGTGGCTGACGATCAATTCGGGCGCCCCCGGCAAGCAGGGGCATATGAGCGGCCCCGAGGCGCAGAAATTCGTCGCGGCGCACGGCGCAAAGCCAAGCGCCTATCTGCTCGACCCGCAAGGGCTGGTCGGCAAGGGCTATGGCGCCAGGACCACGCCGCACCTCTACATCATCGATGGCAAAGGCCGGCTCGCTTATAACGGCGCGATCGACGACAAACCGAGCGCCGACAAGGGCGACATCGGCACGGCGCGCAACCATGTGCTGGCGGCCTTGGGCGAGCTTCGCGCGGGCAAGCCAGTATCGGTGCCCGAGAGCCGGCCATATGGCTGCACCGTGAAATACGCGAACTAGTCCGATCCTCCCCGGCACTGGGAGGGGGCTCTCCGCCAGCGACCTCCTTGGAGGCACGCCCCTCCACCACCGCCTCGCGGCGGTCCCCTCCCCGTTCCGGGAGGAACCCCACTTGTGCAACGCAACAAAGCATTGCAGCATGGAACTTGCGGCGCGTTGCTGCACTTGGGAGCGTTGATGGCAACACGCGGGGCGTTCGACGAAATCTGGGGGCATGGCGGGCCCGAAGACCCGCGGCCCGAATTCGCTGCGCTTTCGCAGTGGGTGGCCGATACCCCGGTCTCCGAGCTGCAGCGCCGCCAGCAATCCGCCGAGGCCGCGTTCCGCCAATTGGGCATCACCTTCGCGGTCTATGGCGACAGCGACGCCGCCGAGCGGATCATCCCGTTCGACATCGTGCCGCGGGTATTCCTCCAGCAAGAATGGTCGCGCCTCTGCGAGGGGCTGGTCCAGCGCGTCGAGGCGATCAACGCCTTCCTCGAGGATATTTACGGCGAGCGCCGCATCCTCGAGGAAGGGCTGATCCCGCCCGAATTGATCTACCGCAACGACCAGTTCCGCCCTGAAGTCGCCGGCATCCGGCCGCCGCACGGCATCTGGGCGCATATCTGCGGGATCGATCTGGTTCGCGTCGGGCCCGACGAATTCTATGTGCTCGAGGACAATGCGCGCACCCCGTCGGGCGTCTCCTACATGCTCGAAAATCGTGAGGCGATGCTGCGGCTCTGCCCCGAATTGTTCCGCGAGCTCCGCGTCGCGCCGGTCGATTCCTATCCCGACATGCTGCTCGAGACGATGCGCTCGGTGGCGCCTGGCAACAACCGGCATCCGGTCTGCGTGGTGCTCACTCCCGGCCACTTCAACTCGGCTTATTACGAGCATAGCTTCCTCGCCGATTCGATGGGGATCGAGCTGGTCGAGGCCGCCGATCTGGTGGTCGACGACGATATCGTCTGGGTGCAAACGATCGCCGGGCGCGTCAAAGTCGACGTCATCTATCGCCGGATCGACGATGATTACCTCGATCCGCTCACCTTCCGCGCGGACTCGCTGCTGGGCGTGCCGGGACTGATCGCCGCCTATCGCGCCGGCAATGTCGCAATGATCAATGCGCCGGGTAATGGCATCGCCGACGACAAGGCGATCTACAGCTACATGCCCGAGATCGTGAAATTCTATTCGGGCGGCGAGGCAAAGCTCCCCAATGTCGAGACCTTCCGCTGCCGCGAGCCGCAGGCGCTGAAGTACGTGCTCGACAATCTCGACCAGCTCGTCGTCAAGCTCGTCGACGGTTCGGGCGGCTACGGCATGCTCGTCGGCCCGACCGCGACGAAACAGCAGGTCACCGACTTCCGCGCCGCGCTGATCGCCGAACCGCACCGCTACATCGCCCAGCCCACGCTCGCGCTGTCCACCGTGCCGACGATGAGCGATTCCGGGCTGGCCCCCCGCCATGTCGATTTCCGCCCCTTCGTGTTGACCGGCAGCGACGGGGTTCGCGTGGTTCCGGGCGGGCTTACCAGGGTGGCGTTGCGCGAAGGCTCGCTGGTGGTGAATTCAAGCCAGGGCGGCGGGACCAAGGACAGCTTCGTGCTGCTGGAGGATGGCGGCCCGGCTCAGTCGCAGTCGCAGAGGCAAAGCCAGTGAGCGCCCACGTCAAGATCCTCCCCCGCCAGGGGGAGGTGGCGCGCGCAGCGCGACGGAGGGGGAGGAACCCTGCCGCTCGTGAGTTGCGCACCTCCCCCTCCGTCAGCCTTCGGCTGCCACCTCCCCCTGGCGGGGAAGGATTTTCACCATGCTGATGCTCTCGCGCACCGCGGCGGCGCTGTACTGGCTCGGCCGCTATGTCGAGCGCGCCGACTTCATCGCGCGGCTGGTGGAAGCCACCGTGCGGCTCGACGCGCTCTCCGCCCGGCCGGCAGGCGAAGCCGCGTGGCAGAGCGCGCTCGCCGTCACCGACACCGACGAAGCCTTTGCCGCGACGGGGCAGAGCTACACCCAGAGCCAGGTCGCACGCTTCCTCACCCTCGATCCCAGCCATCCCGGCTCGATCGTCCGGTGCCTCGAAATGGCGCGCAACAATGCCCGCGCCGTGCGCACCGCGCTCACCCGCGACGCATGGACCGCTATTAATCGCGCCTGGTGGCTGTTCCAGAACCGCGCCTCGACCGGCGGCGCCACCGCGACGCTCAACCTGGTCGAGCAGGTCAAGGGCGAGACGCGGGGCTTCGAAGGCTCGATCCATCGGATGATGCGCAACGAGGCGACGTGGCTGATCCAGCTCGGCGCCGCGATCGAGCGCGCCGACAACACCGCCCGGCTCGTCGACGTCAAATATCATTTGCTGCTGCCCGAGGGCGAGGCAGTCGGCGGCGTGGTCGACCGCGACCAGTGGACGACGATTCTCCAGACCGTTTCGGCGGTGACCGCCTATCGCTGGCTTTATAGCGACGGGCTTCAGCCCACCAATGTGATCGACCTGCTGATCAGCCGCTTCGAGCTGCCGCGCAGCCTCGCCGCGTGCGTCGACGAAGCGGTGCAATTGCTCAGCCAGCTCGCCCGGCGCACCGGGCTGCAAGGAGAGGCCGACCGCATGGCACGCGCCAGGATGGCGCGGATGCAGAAGACGCGTACCCCCGAAGTGATCGTCAGCGGCCTCCACGAATATCTCGAGGCCTTCATCCACGAGAATGCGATGCTCAACGCCGCGGTGGCGCGGCAGTTCAGGTTCATATGAGAATATCGATCGACCATCGCACCCGGTACCGCTTCAGCCAGCCGCAGGCGCGGATCGTCCAGATGCTGCGGCTCACGCCGTGCGACACGCGCGATCAGACCGTGGTGAGCTGGATGGTCGGGGTCGATTGCGACGCACGGCTGCGCGACGCGACCGACGGCCTCGGCAACGCAGTGACGATGCTCTACGCCGAGGGGCCGATCGAGGAGATCGACATCACCGTCACCGGCGAAGTGCTGACCGTCGACAGCGGCGGCGTGGTGCACGGGTCGATCGAGCCGCTGCCGCCGATCGTCTATCTGCGCACCACTCCGCGAACCACGCTGGGCGATGGCCTGCCGGCGTTCGCCGCTGAGAGTATGAGCGGCACCGGCAGTCTGCTGGATCGGCTGCATCGGCTGAACGCGGGGCTTCATACTCGCTTTCCCTGCGTTCCCGACGCACCCGATACCGGGCTGACCGCAGCGGAGGCGTTTGCCCGCGGCCGCGCCAGCTCACGCGATGTCGCGCAGATGTTCATCGCCGCGACGCGCAGCTTCGAGGTGCCCGCGCGCTACGTGTCGGGTTATCGGATCGACGGCAATGCGCAGTCGGCGCCGCACGCCTGGGCGGAGGCGCATGTCGAGGGGCTCGGCTGGGTCGGGTTCGATCCGGCGACGGGGCTGTCGCCCGACGATGGCTATGTCCGGGTTGCCGTCGGCCTCGACGCGCTCACCGCCGCGTCGATCGCGGGCACCCGGATCGGTACCGGTAACGAGGAGCTCGACGTGGCGCTCCGCGTCTCCGAAGAATAGCTCAGGCCAGTTCGCGCATCCGTGCCGGAACCGGCATCGACACCGCCATGTCCTCGTCGGTGAGCAGCGACCAGCCATTGGGGCCGAGCACTTCGATCGGCCGATAGCGCGTCTTGTACGCCATCCGCTCCGATCCCTTCACCCAATAGCCGAGATAGACATAAGGCAGGCTCGCCGAACGCGCGCGCAGGATGTGATCCATGATGATGAAGTTGCCGAGGCCCTGGCGCGTTTCGCTGTCGGCCTGGAAGAAGCTGTAGATCATCGACAGGCCATCGGCCTGCTGATCGGTGATGCAGGCGCCGATCAGGCGACCGCGCTCGCCATCGACCGAAGGCTCGCGATATTCGATGACGTACGAGCTGACCGGCGATTGCTCGACCATGTCGGCATAGTCGTTCTCGTCCATCGCTGCCATGCCGCCGCCCGGATGCCGCGAGGTCAGATAGCGATGGAGCAATTCGAACTGTTCCTCGGTCGCCCATGGCTTGCACGCGGTGACCTCGAGATCGCCGTGCCGCTTGAGCAATTTGCGTTGGGTGGCATTGGCGCGGAACTGATCGGCGACCACGCGCACCGAAACACACGCGGTGCAGCCCGCGCAGCTCGGCCGATATGCGACCGACTGGCTGCGGCGAAAGCCGATCCGCCCGAGCGCGTCGTTGAGCTCGCCGGCATGTTGGCCGGTCAGCTCGGTGAAGATCTTCCGCTCCTGCCTGCCCGGCAGATAGGGACATGGCGAGGGACTCGTCACGAAGAACCGCGGGAAACGCGAGAGTGCAGTCACCGTTCAAGCCTTTGCTTCGGCCCTTTGGAAGAGGGCCTGTCGCAACGACTATGAAGCCGGAAATGGATGATGAAAAGCCGATTCACCAAGAAAGAGAGTTAACGGTTAAACTCTGATCGAGGCGAGCAAAACCAAAGGCTTGCATCGTGCCGCGCTGGCACGCGCACGGGGATCATTAACCATGGCAGCGCCTGCGGGTTCGCCGCAAAACTACTGCGGTAGCGGTATATCCGTGCTCGAATCGCAAGTGAATCCCGCCGTGACTCGGTTCGCCGCGCCAGCGATTCACTTGGCCGCACGCCAGGCTTCAGACCTAAGCCAGCTCGACCGGGCTCACTTCATACTGCGCACGCCGCAGCGCGGTCATCAGCCGGTCGAGATGGTCGCGGTCGCGTGTCTCGCATTCGATATCGGTAATCAGGCCCTTGGCCGGCAGGGTCGTGAAGACGCGCTGATGATAGACCTCGATGATGTTGACGCCCTGCTCGTGGAAGATGCGCGCCACGTTGAACAATGCGCCGGGGCGATCCTGCAGCCGGATCCGCAAACGCGCCAGCCGCCCCGAGCGGGCGAGGTCCCGGAGCAACACATTGGCGAGCAGCCGGGTGTCGATGTTGCCGCCGCACAGGATGGTGCCCACCTTCCTGCCACGAAACCGTTCGGGCTCCGCCATCAACGCGGCGAGGCCCGCGGCACCGGCGCCCTCGACCACGGTCTTCTCGATCTGGAGGAGCAGGCTCACCGCCTCCTCGAGCCGGCGTTCGCTGACGAGAACGATGTCGTCGACCAGCGCTTCGACCATCTTCGAAGTGATGCCCCCGGGCTCCTTGACTGCGATGCCCTCGGCAAGCGTATCGCCGGCGCATGGCATGTCGGTGCCATGGATGCGATTGTACATCGACGGATAGAGCTCGGCCTCGACCCCGACGACATCGAGCATGCGGCCTTCGGACTTGGCGACGACTGCGCTCCCCGAGATCAGCCCGCCACCGCCGATCGGGATGACCAGAGTGTCGATCTCCGGCACATCCTCGAGCATCTCGAGCGCCGCTGTCCCCTGCCCCGCGATGATCCGCGCGTCATCGAACGGGTGGACGAAGGTGAAGCCCCGCTCCGCCTCCAGCTCGCGCGAATGCGCATAAGCCGCGTCGAAGGTTTCGCCGTGGAGGATGACGTTGGCGCCGTGCCCCTCGGTCTGGGTGATCTTCACCGTCGGGGTGTTGAGCGGCATCACGATCGTGCTCGGGATGCCGAGCCGCGTTGCGTGATAAGCGAGCCCCTGCGCGTGATTGCCGGCAGAGGCCGCGATCACGCCCTTGGCGCGTGCCGCCTCGTCGAGCTGGAGCAGGGTGTTGAGCGCCCCGCGCTCCTTATAGGCCGCAGTGAACTGGAGATTCTCGAACTTGAGGTAGACCGTCGCGCCGGTGAGATCGGACAAGGTCTTGCTCACCAGGGTCGGCGTCCGCACGACGGAGCCCATAATCCGCTGCGCAGCCTCACGTACGTCGGTGATCGATACGGGAAGCGGCGTGTGCGCCGGTGCTGCTTTGGTGGCCATGGTGTCTCCGGCCTAGACCATCTGGCGCGGCGGGGGAACAGGCCCTATGCGCCGACGCTATGCCAAAGCTGTCCCTGTTCGCGCGCCTGCTGGCCCCGCTCATTGCGCTCGCCGCGCCCGCCGTCGCCCGCGCCGATGCGCTGATCGACAACGTCAACGGCATGACGCTCGACGAGAAGGGACAGGTGGTCCGCTTCACCGGGCTGATGATGAACCGCGACGGCAAGATCACCTATGTGCTGAAGAGCGGTGAGCGGCGCCCGAAGAAGATCGACTGGAAGATCGACATGGGCGGCAAGACCATGCTTCCCGGCATGATCGACGGCCACGGCCACGTCATGGGTCTGGGCGCGCAATTGCTCCGGCTCGATCTTTCCGACACGAACTCGCTCGAGGAGGCGCTGGCTAAAATCCGCACCTATGCGGCGGCGAATCCGACGCGGTGGATCCTCGGCGGCGGCTGGAATCAGGAGCGCTGGAAGCTCGGCCGCTTCCCGACCGCCGCGGAGCTCGACGCCGCCGTCGGCGACCGCCCGGTGTGGCTCGAGCGCGTCGACGGCCATGCCGGCTGGGCCAATAGCCGCGCGATCGCGGCCGGCGGCATCACCGCGGCGACGAAGGACCCCAAAGGCGGGCGCATCGAGCGCGGTCCCGGCGGCCAGCCAGCGGGCGTGCTGGTCGATGCCGCAATGGACTTCGTCACCAGGACGATACCCGCGCCAACCCCGCGCGAACAGAACGCCGCCTTCCTGGCCGCGCAGGATCGGCTGCTCTCGCTCGGCATCACTGCGGCAGCGGATATGGGCACCACCCAGCCGGACTGGATGACCTTCCGCCGGATGGGAGATCTCGGGCTACTCAAGGTCAGGATCCTGAGCTACGCGGCGGGCGTCGAGACGGCGCTCGCAGTGGCGGGGCAAGGTCCCACGCCGTGGCTCTATGCCGAACGGCTGCGCATGGGCGGCATCAAGCTGCTCGCCGACGGCGCGCTCGGTTCGCGCGGCGCGTGGCTCAAGGCCGATTATGCCGATGCTTCCGGAAACAAGGGACTGCCGTTCCTTACCGACGATCAGTTGCTCAACCTGATGATCCGCGGCGCGATGGACGGCTTTCAGATCGCGGTCCACGCGATCGGTGACCGCGCCAACCAGCAGGTGCTCGATGCGATCGAGATTCTCTCGCAAACCTATAAGGGCGATCGCCGCTGGCGGATCGAGCATGCCCAGATCGTCGATCCCAGGGACCTGCCGCGGCTCGGCAAGTTCGGCACGATCGCATCGATGCAGCCGGTCCACCAGACCAGCGACATGCACATGGCCGAGGCACGGCTGGGGGAGGCGCGTCTCGCCGGCGCCTATGCGTGGCGGTCGATGCTGCAAAACGGTTCGCGGCTCGCCTTCGGATCGGACTTTCCGGTCGAAAGCCCCGATCCCTGGGCCGGCTGGGCCGCGAGCTTCACCCGACAGGATGCGGGCGGCCAGCCCTTTGGCGGCTGGCGCGCGCAGGAAGCCGTGACTCGCGAGCAGGGCTGGGCCGGCTTCACCACCGGCGCCGCTTTTGCCGGCTTCGCCGAGGACAAGATCGGCCGGATCGCCGTCGGCATGCGCGCCGATTTCCTGATCCTCGACCGCGATCCGCTGCTCGCCGCGCCGGGCGACCTGCGCGCCACCAAGGTGATCGAGACCTGGGTCGGCGGCGACCGGGTGTGGCAGCGCAAATAGAATGCGTCTCAAAGATCGGCACTTCGCCCTGCTGCTCGCGGGGGCGAACTGGCGCGAACGGCTGATCGCGGGCGTGGGGGCGGTGATCGGCATCGGCCTGTGCGCGGCGATCTCAACGTTGGCGGTGCCCAGCCACGGCCTGTTGCTCGCCGCCCCGCTCGGCGCGTCGGCGGTGTTGCTGTTCGCGGTGCCGTCGAGCCCGCTCGCCCAGCCCTGGCCGATCGTCGGAGGGAATATGGTCTCGGCGCTCGTCGGGGTCGTGGTGGCGCATCTGCTGGGAAGCGGGACGCTCGCCGTGGGAGTGGCGGTGGGCGCGTCCATACTGGCGATGTCGGTACTGCGCTGCCTGCACCCGCCCGGCGGCGGCACCGCGCTGCTGCCGCTGCTCGCGCCGACGGTGCTCGCACAGGGTTACGGCTTCGCGCTCCTGCCGGTCGGGCTCAATGCCGTCGCGCTCGTAGCGGTTGGCATCGCCTTTCACCGAGTCTCGGGCCACAGCTATCCGCACCGCCCGATGAAGATCGCGGATCGGCCACGGCTGCTGATGGAGGATATCGACGCCGCGCTGGCGGAATCGGGCGAGGCCTTCGACGTCAGCCGCGAGGATCTCGAGGCTTTGCTCGATCGCGCCGAACGCCACGCCGCGGCGCGGCGCATCGCAACCGGCAGGCCGCCGCGCACCTGAAGCGCGCGGCGGTCCCACATTCAGCCGATCGCGAGCGTTCCGTTGATCCGGATCGGCCGTGCGAGGTTGAAGTAATTGGGCGAGGTCGCCAGCACAGCCTGATGGATCGCCTCGAACTGGTCGGGCGTGCCGTTGCCTGCGACTCGCACGATATAATCGAGCTGCTCGTAACCGGGCGCGATGCTGGCATCGAGACCCAGGAACCCGCGAAGGTCGAGTTGCCCCGTCGTCTCGATCTCCAGCCGGTCAAGCGTGATGCCCTGCATCGCCGCTCCAGCGACATAGCCGACGGTCATGCACGCATTGAGTGCCGCCATCAGCAGTTCCTGCGGATTGGGCGCGGTGTTGGTGCCAAGCAGTTCCAGCGGCTCGTCCGCCGCGATCTCGAACTCGCGCGCGATCTGCTCGCCGCCAAGGGCATAGCCCTTCACCTTGCTGGTGCTGCGCGTCTGGCCGTCCCAGCGCGTGCTCACCGAGAAGCGCACCTGCCCGAGTACCGGATCGTCGGCGACCGCCTGCACCGTCGCGCCGAGCACGTCGAGATCGAGGCCGTTCACTATATTACGCGTCATCACATCGTTCATCGTTCACTCTCCTGTAGATGGGACTTTCAGCAAAAGGCGGGCGCGACGGCGTCGATGCGATCACGCGCGCTCGGTGAGATCGCGCCGAGCGTGGCGCGGAAGTTGGGGTGGGTCATGCCGCTGCCGAGATAGGTCCAGCGCAGCGCCTGATGCTGGGCCGTGAGGAAACCCTCGCGCTCGGCGCCGAGCGATCGCCCGGCCACTGCCTCGAATGCGGTAAGGTTTAGCTCGGTCTGGGCCTTGCATCCGCCGTCGAGGAACATCCCGATCTCGAGATACTCGTCGATCGCCCGATCGATGCTCGCAGCGTCGCGGCCCTCGGCCAGCGCCTCGACCATCAGGGTGTCGAGCTTGGCGTGCTGCGCCTCTTCCATCCAGTGATGCCGCAGCAGGCTCCGGAACAGCGATTCCAGCCCGACCTCGTCGCGGACGCTTTCCAGATAATGCGCCTGCGTCATCCATTCGATATGGAGCACCGCCAGCGCCACGCTCAGCGGGTCGTGGCGGAGTATCTCGGCTGCGATCGCTTCGGCCGGGCCGATCATTCCGCACTCCACAGGGAATCCGCGCACGAACGCGGCATGAAAGCGCTTGAACAGATGGATGTGCTTGGCCTCTTCCGACGCGAAGCCGAGCAGCGCCCGGACGCGCTCATCGTCGTCGCGCAACTGCGGTCGCGCATGATCCAGCACAAAGGGCAGGATCATTTCCTCGATCAGCCCGAACATGCTCAGATATTCGTGACCGCGGATCTGGTTGAGCAGCAGCCGCTCGTCAGGCGCCACACCGGGTATGTCGGCGGTGCGCGCCAGCTTTTCGGGCAGGAATGGGCGGCGGAAGTCGAACGCTGCGCCTTCGGGCATTACGTCGTCGAGCTGCCACGCCGCGCGCGACGATGCCGCGAGCACGCCTGACCAGGTGAATTGATGGTACATATCGTTTCTCCTTGTAACCCTATGCCCTCAGGCAAAGGTCAGGGCGTGAAAGGTGAGGATCACCGCTGTCAGGATAGAGGCACCGGCAACGGCGGAGGGCCGCACGCAAAGCAACGAACTGGAATAGAAGTTCACGAATAATCTCCATTGGTTATCCAGTGCCTTTAAGGCAGCTGGATTGTCGGTGTTCAGGCTGTTGATTGGCCGCATGCGGAGGGCACCCCGACCCTTTCCGCACCGCGACTGCGACTTTATGGTGCCGAACTAGCCCCGGCCGGGCGAACGCGATATGATCGCCCGAACGAAAACATTGATCGATCGACCGGATCGGCAAGCGGGCCGCACGAACTGTGTTTCAGGGGATGTGGGATGGACGTGCTCAGCGAGATGCTCGCGGCGCTGCGCCTGTCGGGTGGCGTATTCGTGGATGCGGAGTTCCGCGCACCCTGGACGGTGCTCTCAGACTATACGCCGGAAGATTGCGCTCCGTTCTTTCCGGTGCCGAGCCAACTGATCGCTTACCATTATGTGCGCTCTGGTTCGCTCACCTGCCGGATTGCCGATGGCCCGGCGCATGAGGTGCGTGCAGGCGAGATCGTCATCCTGCCGCACAATGTGCCGCATTATCTCCACGGCCCCGCCCCGTGGCCCGCGCCGATGGACACCCGGGCTGTGCTGCGCTCACTCGAAAACGGCATCCTGCGCCTGCGCGCCGGTGGCGAGGGCGAAGAAACAGCGATGTATTGCGGCTATCTGGGCACGACCACGCCCGACAATAGCTTGCTGCAGAGCCTGCCGCCCATGCTGGTGATCGGAATCGACGCGGCGCAAGGCGACTGGGTTGCCCGATCGATCGATTTCGCCGCGCACGGCGTCGCGACCAACGCGCCGGAGATGGTCGGCAAGCTCGCCGAGGGACTCTTCGCGGAGGCGGTGCGTCGCTATGTCGCCGAGCTGCCCGCCAACGAGCGTGGCTGGCTGGCGGGGCTTCGCGATCCTGCTGTCGGGCGCGCACTGGCGTTGATCCATAGTCGCTTCGCCGAAGGCTGGACCCTCGACTCGCTCGCGCGCGAAGCCGCGGTTTCCAAGACCGTGCTCGCTGAACGCTTCCGTGCACTGCTGGATGAGTCGCCGATGCAATATTGCGCGCGCTGGCGAATGAAGGCGGCGGCAGAGATGCTGCTGGGCAACCGCCACAATGCGAGCAGCGTGGCCTATTCGGTAGGGTTCAATTCGGAAGCGGCGTTCAACCGCGCATTCAAGCGCGAGTTCGGCACGCCTCCAGCGACATGGGCGCGCGACGCGATGGCTGCATAGCCCCGGGAGCAGCCATTCACCCGCGCCGGCATGCCGGTTCGGACCCCGCCCAATCGCTTCGCGGATGTCAAAAGGCTAAAACGCGCCGGCCTGCACTGGTAGAGCGGCAGCACGGGCGCATTTCCCGGTAATATCGAGACGAGGGCGAAAACCTAGATCGCCGCATGTGGCGAGTCGCGTATATATATACTGCCCCAGACCCTCCATACCGCACTTGAATCGTTACGGATGCAAACATATTTTGCGTCCATAATCAATAAGGCTCTGACGCACGCTTCAATAAATAACAGATGTTGTTTACAGGTTGACTCATAGTGTATTGCAGAGAATTATTCTGACATGTCACGCTTGGAGTCGATTACTATCGACCTCGGAGCGGGTGGGGCGTGATCATGTCAGAAGGGCGCCATTGCACCCTGATGACGCAGCTTGTTGCAGACCACTTGCACAAGAGGAGTGTTTTCCATGAAGAAAATCTCTGTCCTTAAGGCGCAGAAGCTGAAGACCACATCGGTAGCGCTATATCCGATCTGGGAATGCTGGCCCTTCCCGTTCTGGTTCTGATCGGTTCGCGAAGGACGGGCCGGCCTGGCCGGATCGTCCTTCGCATCGCCGATTCTGGTTGGCGGCAGCAGCGGCGCGTGGCTGAGCGGAATGTGCGGGGGAGAGGCTGATGGGATGTCGGAGAGTTGCGTGGATCGTGTCGACACTGATTGCTGTCCAGGCCGGGATACCGGCGTCGCCCGTTGATGCGGCGGATGCTGCGCCGGTCGCGCTGACAATCCGACAAACCCGGCCCGAACCTTCCCGGGAGGAGGCGCTTGTTCGCCTCATCGGCGACTTCGTGCAGGCCCAACGGGCATTTGACGTGAGCCGGCTGACCGAACTGACCACCGCCGACTATCTCGAAATTTCGCCCGTGGGCGAGGTGGACAATCGCGAGAAGATGCTGGGCTTCTATGCTCCCGAAAAAAAATCGGCGGCGCCGGCGATCGAAATTCGGGAGCCGGTGGTGCGCGTTTTCGGAAACGCGGCAATCGTTGTCGCGAGGCTAGCCTACACCATCCAGCCCCCGGGCCAGGCGCAGCGGGTGATGGAGCTTCGTACGACCTTCGTGGCGCATTGGCGGGCGGGTGGCTGGAAGCTCGTATCAGCACAATATACCGCGATCCGGGCGGCAAAGTGAGCAAGCGGGTTCTCGATCGCGTCCCGGTGGCTGACTGGCGCAGCGATAGGAAGGCACACCGGTGAGCACGGAGGATGCCCGATATTTCGTGGTTCCGCTATCGATCCAGCCGGATGGAGACGACTTCCTTATCGGCAATGCCCAAATGGACGAATTCTACCAGGTTCCGGCCCCGGGGCGCGCTGTGGTGGCGATGCTGCAGGCGGGAAAGACCCCCGCCGAGATCAAGGCGGTGCTCGCCGCCGACGGCGAGGAGGTAGTGGACGTCGCCGATTTCGTCGCCACGCTGCGCGAGATCGGCTTCATTTATCCGGTCGAGGAAGCGCACCGGCATGCGGAGCGGCTCGCGGGGCTGGACGAGGATAAACGGATCCTCTTCCAGGCAGATCCCAGGATCGCCCGCGCGGTGTTCTCTCTGCCGGTTCTCGCCTGTTACCTCGCGGTGGTGGGCTATGCGGGATATCTCGCCGTGTTCGATCCGGCGTTGCGGATCGATTGGGATGCCTTTTTCATCGAGCGGGATCTTGCGCTTACGTTGGTGTTGTTGCTTTTAATGTCGTCGCTGGCGGTGGGGCTGCACGAGATCGGGCACATGCTGGCTGCCGCGCGGCACGGAATCAGCTCGCGGCTGGGGATCGGCAACCGCCTGTGGAACATCGTCGCCGAAGCCGATCTGTCGGGCATCTGGGCGCTGCCCAAACGCCAGCGCTACCTGCCGCTGCTCGCCGGCATGATGGTCGATATCCTGCTCATCGCGCTGGTGACGCTGACGATTGCGGCCCTGCGGCACGAAGGCGAGACCGGCTTCGCGGTGCGCCTCCTGCAGGCCCTGGCGCTGCAAATCATGGTGACGATAGTCTGGCAGTTCAATCTCTTCCTTCGAACCGACGTCTATTACGTGCTGAGCAACCATCTGAGTTATCCCAACCTCGACGCGGACGCGCGCACCTATCTGCGCGACTGCCTCTATCGGGTCAGCCGCGGCCGGCTGGGAACCAGGGCGGTCGGGCCGACCTACAAGAGTGTTCGCGTGCTCCGCCTTTTCTCGGTGTTGTGGGTGGTCGGGCGGATCGGTGCGGTGACCGTGCTGCTGCTGGTCTTTCTGCCGACGCTCGCGAAGTACGCGGCCAAGAGCTACGAGGCGTACCGCGATCCGGCCGCTTCGATGTACACCGTATACGACCTCGGCGCCTTCGTCCTGCTGTCGGCGATCATCTTCGTCGGCGGGGTATATATGTGGCTGCGCCGCCGCTGGCCGACGCGGCGCGCATGATGGAGCAATCGCAATGACGGTGGATGTCTTTGTCTCTCCCGACGTTCCTGCCGACGCCGCAGGGCGCGTCATCGAGGTCGATGCCTGTTTCGCGCGCAGCGGCGTCTGGGCGGGCGTGCAGGAAATCATCGAACTGGCCTATGCCGCGCTGCTCGACGGGGGCAGGCGCGACATCCTCGACCGGCACAATTACGAATTGCACATGGTCCTGCTCAAGCGCCGGGACGAGATCCCGCTCGCTTTCGCGTCGCTTACGGACTCGTCGACCGGCGTGGAGAAGACGCGCAACTTCCCGCTCGATCGCGCCTACCGCATCGTCCACGGGCTGGTCGGGCTCGTCCTGGAGTGGCGGGCCACGAGCCCCGGCCCGGCGCCGTGGACGATCCGGGTTTCGCGGCTCGACGAGGCGCAGCATCTCGCCAGCCGCTTCTTCGCCGAGCTGGCACGCCGCGCGGCACCGCGGGGAGACATCGTCATCGAGCCGATCGCGCCCGGCGCATCGGGCCGCGCGGAGGCCGCAGGCGTACCCCTGGACGGCAAGCAGGCGGAGGCGCTGGAACGGCGGATCGCGGCAGCGGGGCTCGAAGCCGCGGAAGAGCATTATCCCGTCCTGCTGGCGCATTACCGCGCGACGGGCGACCAGCTGGCCGAGGCGGAAATCGCGCTCAAGGCGCTCTGCCTGTACAACCATTACGGCTATTATCACGAGTCCGGGAGCTTCGCCGATACGGTCCTGCCGCACCTCGCCGCGCTTGCGGCGGATGAGAACACGCGCTGGAACTATATCGGCAATATCTTCCAGGGCCTGGTGATGATCGCCCGGCAGGACGACGCGCTCCGCGTCGTCGAGACCCTGGCCGCGCCTTATCTTACCCGCCCCGAGCTGCGCGCGAAGATGAGCTATCTCCTGTCGATGATCCATCTGCGCTACGCGGTCATCCCCAATCTGCAACTGGCGGAGAAGCATATCCTGGCCGCGGTCGATTATATCGACGCGGCGGAAGGCGATATCGAGCCCGATGACTTCCATTTCCTCAAGGTATTCATCGACAACGGCCTGGCGTTCCTGCGCGTCCGGCAGAACCGCAAGGAGGAGGCACTGGCGCTGTGCGCGGCGGGCTTCGAACGCCTCACCGCCGCGCTGGGCGACGCGCGGCACCGGCTGCACCGCTCGGTGCTGCAATATAATGCGGCGCAGGTCTATGTCGCGCTCAACCAGCCCGCCGAGGCGCTGGACCATTATGCGAAGTCGATCGCGATGGATCCGCATTATTCCGAATATTACAACGAGAGCGCCAATCTGCTGCAGGGGCTCGAACGCTATGAAGAGGCGCTGGGCACATACGATCTGGCGATCCGTTACAGTGCGCCCTATCCCGAGGTGTATTTCAACAAGGGCGTCTGCCACAGCCAGCTGGAGCAATGGGACGCAGCTCTGGCCAGCTTCGCCCAGAGCCTCGAGCTCAATCCCGACCAGCCCGAAGCGTATCTGCTGCGCGCCGAGATATTTGCCGCGCT
This sequence comes from Sphingomonas sp., assembly GCA_030146605.1. Classification (GTDB taxonomy): domain Bacteria; phylum Pseudomonadota; class Alphaproteobacteria; order Sphingomonadales; family Sphingomonadaceae; genus Sphingomonas. The sequence goes on from JASLBO010000535.1 coordinate 17,490, forward strand.
CGACCGGGACGAGGAAGCGCTTGCCGACCTCGAGCGCGTGATCGCCGCGGACGAAGCCGCCATCAGCGCGCGCGTCAACCGCGCGGTGTTGCGGTACAATGCGGCATCCTACGACCTTGCGCTTGCCGATATGGACGCGGTGATCGCACTGGAGCCCGACAACCCCGAGCATTACGAGAACCGCGCGGAAATCTACAATTCGCTGGGCGATGTCGCGCTGTATGCGGGGGATATGCGGCGCGCCGGCGAATTGCGCATTGCGAACGCTATCGCGGTTTGACCGGCAGCGGGCGGCTGGCGAGCCCATCCCCGCAGGAACGCCGCGGCGCCATCACTCGTTCGAAGCGAGAATAGCGATGAGCTGCCGTCAGCCTGTGCTGCCGTGCACATGCTGATGGGAGCGGTTGATGACGGATTCGGCATTGGTGGTCGGCGCAAGCGGGATCGTCGGCAGGGCGACGGCGGCGCTGCTGGCAGGCAAGGGATGGACGGTCCACGGACTGGCGCGCCGCCCGGCGGCGCAGGCGGGCGTGCTGCCGGTCGCCGCCGACCTGCAGGATCCCGACGGCACCGCCGCCGCGCTGCGCGAGCTTCGCCCCGACGCGGTGTTCATCACCACCTGGCTGCGGCAGGACAGCGAGGCGGAGAATATCCGGGTCAATTCGGCGATGGTCCGCAATCTGCTCGACGCGCTCCGCCCCGGCGGCAGCACCCGTCACGTCGCGCTGGTGACGGGCCTCAAACACTATCTCGGGCCGTTCGAATCCTATGGCAAGGGCGTCCTGCCGCAGACTCCGTTCCGGGAGGAGCAGGGCCGGCTCGACGTCGAGAATTTCTATTATGCCCAGGAGGACGAGGTGTTCGCGGCGGCGGAACGCGACGGCTTCGGATGGAGCGTGCATCGCCCGCACACCGTGATCGGCAAGGCCGTCGGCAATGCGATGAACATGGGCACGACGCTGGCGGTCTATGCGACTTTGTGCCGCGAGACCGGCCAGCCGTTCCGCTTTCCCGGATCGGCCGCACAATGGCATGGACTGACCGACATGACCGATGCCGGCCTGCTCGCCCAGCATCTGCTCTGGGCCGCATCGACGCCGGCGGCACGCAACGAGGCGTTCAATGTCGTCAACGGCGATGTCTTCCGGTGGAGCTGGATGTGGAGCCGGATTGCCGACTGGTTCGGCCTTTCCCCGGTGCCATTCGACGGCACTGTGGTGCCGCTCGAAGAGCAGATGCGCGACGCCGCTCCGATCTGGCGCGCCATCGCCGAACGCGAAGGCCTGGCCGAACCCGATCTCGCCCGGCTCGCCTCGCCGTGGCACACCGATGCCGATCTGGGCCGGCCGATCGAGGTTGTCACCGACATGAGCAAGAGCCGCCGCCTGGGCTTTACCGGATACCAGCCGACGGATGACGCCTTTTTCGACCTGTTCGCCCGATTGCGCGCCGACCGGCTGGTCCCCTGAGGCCGACGAGGAAGGCGTGTGTAGGCGCGTGATGATTGCTACCTCTCGTATCGAGTGCGCAGTCGAGGCGGGATGACGCCAACCTAAAAGGCTCGCGGCTTGGGCTGGACAACGCGGCAGGACCCACGTTCGATTTCGCCGAAGGCGGCCCTCTGGAGCGTGAGATCGACCCCGGCTCAACGTGAAGCCAATGAAGTAAACCCCGTCCGAGGTGAACCGCCCTTGGGCGCGCCGCTGGCCCGAGACCTCGGTATAGTATTCCACGGTTCCTGCGCTTTCGTTGAGCGTCAGGTCCCACGACTTCTGCTGCGACCGCAGCTACGTCGGCCGAATCGAGCGCGGGGAACATAACCTAACGTTCGTGGCGCTAGTCAGGCTGTGTCGAGCAATGGGATGCGATGTGGCGGCACTGACGAACGGGCTACCGCCGACGCGCTTCTAGACGATCCTGTCTTCCAAGCGTCGCAACAGCACGGAAGCGAACGACAGGTGGTCTAGGCATCGATCGATAGGGTCGATGTTTATATCGTGCCCTCTCGGGTTTCTAATAGCCGACATAGCACCCGCAAAAATGAACTTATATCCCGTTTGCTCGTCCATTTCACTCTGCGTTTGCAGGCCCGTGAGCTTGATCATCGGCGCACTCTCGGAAAACGCCGCCATCATAAGCTTATAGCCACTCTCATTGATCTTAGACAGTATCTTCACGGACAAGTCTAGATATTTAAAAGCTTCGAAAGTAGCTTGGGAATAGTGCCCATCATCAAATAGCTTTATGCTAACAGAAGCGAGTTCTGGGTGAATATTCCGTTCGTCAAACGGATGGGATTGGACGCACGACTCGTCCGGGTCGGTGCCTAAATCACCGGCGATCCGAGCAATCTTCTCGAAAACGGCAAGCGCATCATTCATTGATCAGATTTGCTCGGATGCTCTTAAAAATATTGTCATAGGTCTCTCTTGAGCCGTTCGCGGGCAGGTTGATTTCGATACGAACAGTGAGCGCCATGTCCTTTCGGCCGTCTTTTACCTCTACCTCTGGCACAGCGGATTTGCTCCCGTTCGCAACTTTTGCCGTCTGCTGGGCTGCCGCCTTGGGCTTAGCCTGTTTCGGTTTCGGCGCGGGCTTGCTTGGGCTCTTCTCCTCAACCGGCTGATGTCCGGCCAAGGTACGAAACATCTGGAACACACCAGCCTGCCTGCTACCGATCACCTCACTCGTTTTGTCCGTGGTGCGAAAGTACGCTATCAAATCCTTCCGGCTAAGCGTCCAAGCCTCCTCGCCTCGTACTTCGAAAAGGTCTTTGTAGGACTCTCGAATAAGACCCTCGAACGCTTTCGCAAAGGCGTCGTCGGTCATGACAAATATGTCATGGCCCTTGGTCGTGCGCTTACCTTCGTCATCAATGACCCCAATAAATTGAAGGGCATTGATCACGTAACTTTCGTTATTAGGCGCAATGGAGAACTTCTTGACCGTTTCCGACGTGACGGTTGCCGGAAAATTCTTTCGCAGATAGCCGATCATTTGCGCGACGTTGCCCGCGCCCGATATGTACGGATGTGATGCCACTCCCCACCCCCTCTTTTCCAACACCGTCTCTGTGCTGTGGAAAGAAATATACTGGGCGGCTCTCAGATCGCAAATCGGACCAAGCAGGCGACAGCCCGCACCTTGCGATCCTCAAGGTACGTTTGCTGGAATAGGCCGAGTCCCTGGCTGGGGCGGCAGGATTCGAACCTGCGAATGGCGGCATCAAAAGCCGCTGCCTTACCACTTGGCGACGCCCCAACGGGAAGCGGGCTTATAGGGCCTTAGAGGAGCCGTTCAACCCAGCCGTGCGGATCCGGCGCGGTTCCGCGCTGAATCGATACCAGCTGCTGGCGAAGCTGCTCGGTCAGCATGCCCGGACCGCCATTGCCGATGGCAAAGTCGAAGCCGCGTCCCTGCACCCGGCCGATCGGCGTGACCACCGCGGCAGTGCCGCAGGCAAAGGCTTCGCGCAGCCGGCCGCTGGCGGCATCGGCCTTCCACTCATCGAGGCTGTAGCGCTCCTCGCGCACTGCGATCCCTTCGGCGCGCGCCAGCGTGAGCAGCGATTCGCGGGTGATGCCGGGAAGGATCGTGCCGGTCAGCGGCGGGGTCTGGATCGAGCCGTCTTCGAAGACGAAGAAGACGTTCATGCCGCCCAGTTCCTCGACATAGCGGTTCTCGGCCGCATCGAGGAACACGACCTGATCGCATTCGTGGCCGATCGCCTCGGCCTGTGCGACGAGGCTGGCGGCATAATTGCCGCCGCATTTCGCGGCGCCGGTGCCGCCGGGCGCGGCGCGGGTGTAATGTTCCGACACCCAGAGCGTCACCGAGGGCGCGCCGCCCTTGAAATAGGCGCCCGCCGGCGAGGCGATCACCATGTAGAGATATTCCTGCGCCGGCCGGACGCCGAGGAAGGTCTCGCTCGCGAACATGAAGGGGCGCAGATAGAGCGACGCGCCGTCGCCCTCCGGGATCCAGTCGCGGTCGGTGCGGACCAGTTCGCGGATCGACGCGAGGAACAATGCCTCCGGCAGCTCGGGCATCGCCATCCGGCGGGCCGATTCGGCGAAGCGGCGGGCATTGGCATCGGCGCGGAACAAGGTCGCGCCGCCATCGGGCAGGCGATAGGCCTTGAGCCCCTCGAATATCTCCTGCGCATAATGGAGCACGGCGCAGGCGGGATCGAGCTGGATCGGGCGGCGCGGCTCGATACGGGCATCGTGCCAGCCCCGGCCCGCGGTGTAGCGGATCACCGCCATGTGATCGGTGAAGATCTTGCCGAAGCCGGGATCGGCGAGGAGCGCGGCGCGATCGGCATCGGCCACCGGGCTGGCATGCGCCTCATACTCAAAATCCAGGACCGTCGCGTCTGCCATTGCACTCTTCCGACTCTTCCGGCCGAGCATTGGACCGGGTTGCGGAGGACTAGGCCGCAGGGCTAGAATGGTCAACATGGCTGCCCCAATTCCTGCGTCCCCGCTGTTCCTGCGCGAGCCCGAAATCCGCCGCGGCATCGAGCTGCTCTATTTCGGTTACGCCAATCTCACCCGCTCGATCGACGCGGGGCTGGCCAAGCAGGGGCTCGGGCGCGCGCACCACCGGGCGCTGTATTTCATCGCGCGCGAGCCGGACCTGACGGTGAGCGCGTTGCTGGCGATCCTGGGGATCACCAAGCAATCGCTGGGGCGGGTGCTGGGCGAACTGGCCGAGCGCGGGATGGTCGAGACGCGGACGGGCGAGCGCGACCGGCGCCAGCGGCTGTTGCGGCTGACACCGGCGGGCGCGGCGTTCGAGGCGGAACTGTTCGAGGCGCTGCGCGAGAAGATGTCGGCGGCCTATTCGAGCGCGGGACAGGGCGCGGTCGGCGGGTTCTGGGCGGTGCTCGAAGGGCTGATGCCCGAAAACGAGCGGAACAGCGTTTCGGGGCGGTAGGACGCCCGCCGCGCGGGCGCCCCCTGCCGGCTTCAGGCGACCTTGAAGCCTTCCTTGTTCATCGTCAGCGTCAGCGCCTTGTTCTTCTCTTCGGAAAGCTGGCTGCGCAGCATGGGGAAGAGCTGCATCTCCTCCTCCTGCATGTGCTTTTCGATGTCGGCGCGGAATTCGCGGACCTTGGCGATCCAGGCGGGCGAAGCGTTGGGCGTATTCTCCAGCTCGTAGAGATACTGCTTCACATAGCCGTGCTCCTTGGTGAGCGCGTCGGCGGCGTCGCGCTGGCCGATCTCGCGCAGCGCCGGATAGATCACATTCTCTTCCTCGACCGCGTGCTTCAGCAACGCATGCTTGAGGTGGGAAAGCAGCATCGAGCGCTTGACGGTGTTGTGCTCGTCGGTCGCCTCGATCGCGTCGAACACCTTGAGCGTCGCCTGATGCTCGAGGACGAGCGCCTCGTCCCAATTGCCGGCAAGCGCAGTCGGCGCCTGAACGGCAGCCTTGCGGCCGAACATCGCGAGGATGCCGAGCGCGGCACCGCCGGCGACTGCGCCCGCGACCATGCCGAAATTGCTCGACTTGCCCTCGCCGCCTTTCGAGCCCTTGAAACGTCCCTTGCTGTCGCGCGTGGCCGTACTGGTTACCATTGCCGCCTCCGTTGATAGATGAGTCGGAAGCACAACAGTTTCGAAGGGACCGCGTTCCGTGCAGACGGTTAGCGGCGCGCTTCGGCCGCCATTTCGGCATTCCGGCGCTGCGAGGCCGCGAGGGTCTCGCGGAGCAGCGATTTGAGCGCATCGTCGCGGTCGAGGACGTTGAGGCCCTGCCGGGTGGAGCCGCCGGGGCTGGCGACGCGATCAGCGAGAATGCCGGGCGCGACATCGGCTTGCGCGGCGAGCAGGCCGGAGCCCTCGACCGTAGCGATCGCCAGCCGCTGCGCCTGATCCGGGTCGAGGCCCAGCGCCGTGCCCGCTTCGGCCAGCGCATCGATGAAGCGATAGACGAAGGCCGGGCCGCAGCCCGACAGCGTGGTGACCGCTTCGAACAGGCCCTCGTCATCGATCCATTCGACCAGACCGAGCGGGGCCATCAGCGCATCCACGCCCGGTACGCGGTCTCCGTGCAGCCCGACGACACCCTTGCCGAGCGCGACCGGCAGATTGGGCATGGCGCGGACGATCGGGTGACCGGGAAAGCGCTGACGAAGCGTTGCGAGCTCGGCGGCGGCGAGGATCGAGATGAGGGGTGTTCCCCCCCCGGTGATGAGCGAGGCGACATCATCCAATTGCTGGGGCTTCATTCCGAGCTGGATGAAGTCGGGGGCGGGCTCTTCGGGAAACGCCCTGCCCTGCCGTACACCGGCGGAAAGCGCACGATCGTGGCGATTGACGACGAAGACATTCTCGGGCGCGACCACGCCGCTGGCGATCCACTGGCGGAGCATCGCTCCGGCCATATTGCCGCAGCCCAGCAGCCAGAGCCGCAGCGGACCGGCGGCGGTCACGCCTCGCCCTGCGTCTCGATCAACGCGGAGGCGATCGCGTCCTGCGGGGTCTTGCCGCCCCAGAGCACGAACTGGAATACCGGATAGAAGCGCTCGCACTCGTCGATCGCGCTTTCGACCAGCAATTCGGCCTGGTCGAGCGTCAGCGTCTTGTCGCCCGCTCCGTCGATCATCGCGGCATGGCGGAACAGCAGGATGCCGCTCGCCGACCACAATTCGAAATGGCCGATCCAGAGCTGCTCGTTGACCAGCCCGATCGTCTCATAGACCGCGGCGCGGCGATCGTCGGCGACACGGATATCCGGGAAGCCGAGGAACTGGAGCACGCCATCGTCCTCGCGCCAGATCGCCCGCAGCTCATATTCGGTCCAGCTGCCCTTGAACTTGGCGACGATCTCGTCGTCCTCGCGCTCATAGGACCAGCCATGCGCGGCGAAGTAATTCTCGAGCATGTCGATCGGCGCGGCGTCGTCGCGGTCGAATTCGGCCTCGTCCAACATTCCTAACTCCACGCGCCCGGATTGGCTGAACGGAATCCTGCCAATCGTGTTCCGGGGGCACAAGCGCGCGGTTGGCAACGCTGTCGAAAAGCTGTGGACAAGCGGTGGTTAACCGGTGCGCTCAAGAATCTGCCTGCGGAGTGATCGGCGCGGGGCTGGCCTGCGCCGAAAGCTGCGCCTCCAGCGCGGTGAGGCGCGCCTTGAGCGCGTCATTCTCGTCGCGGGCGGCGACGGCCATCGCCTTGACCGCTTCGAACTCGTCACGCGCAACGAAGTCGAGCCCGCCGATCCATTCGCGGGCGCGTTCGCGCGTCGCGCCTTCGGCCTCGCGCGCCATGCCGGCGACGGTGCCCGCCGCGCCGTTCATGAACTTGACGAAATCGTCGAACAGGCGGTTGTCGGTCTGCATCTCGAACTTCCTAAATACGTACTTCAGCGAATCTCTATCTGGTCAACCGTGCGCACAGGTACAAGAGACTCCGCGTCCGGATTGAGCGCGTCGATCTGCCAGAGCAGCACGAAAGCGAAGCCGAGCCAGGCGAGATAGGGCACCAGCAGCAGCCCCGCGACGCGGCGCACGCGCCAGAACAGCAGGATGGTGATCAGCACGAGCACGAGCAACGTGCCGATCATCAGCAATGCGGTATCGACCTTGTGGAGCCCGAAGAATATCGGAGTCCAGGCGAGATTGACCGCGAGCTGGAGCACGAAGGCGAGGAGCGCGAGCCCGCGGCCGCGCGAGCCGCGGGCGTTGATCACGAGAGCCAGCGCCAGCCCCATCATCGCATAGAGGATCGACCAGGCAACGGGGAACGCCCAGCCGGGGGGCATGATCTCGGGCTTTACCAGCTGGACGAACCAGGGATTCTCGTCGCCGCTGGGGGCGAGCCTGCCCGAAGCGAAACCGAGCAGCAGCATGAGCGGGACCGTCACCATCGCCCAGCGGAAATAGGCGAGGCGCAACTGACCTTTGGACGCGATCTCTCTCAACCCGGCTCTCCCTTGTCGATGCATGAAAACACGCATCGTCCCCGGAACGATCCCCTAGTCCAAAGTCTGCGCAGTCGCAAAGATGTTGGTGCGCAGGTGCGGCGTGAATCGTTGTCCGGAACTCGGACACCCGGTTTTGAGGAGAATGGTATGGATCAGGTGACTGGCGGCTGCCTGTGCGGCGATGTGCGGATCGTGGCGACAGGGCAGCCTTACCGGGTCGGGCTCTGCCATTGCCTCGACTGCCGCAAGCATCACGGCGCCTTGTTCTTCGCCGCGGCGATCTTCCCGGAGGATGCGGTGGCGGTGGCGGGCGAGGTCCGCGATTATGCGGGGCGGCATTTCTGCCCGCGTTGCGGATCGTCGGTTTTCGCGCGGTTCGGGGACGAGGTCGAAGTGCATCTAGGCGCGCTGGATGCCCCGGACCAGTTCGTGCCGAACTATGAGAATTGGGTGATCCGCCGCGAGGCGTGGCTGCCGCCCTTCCCCCTGGCGCGACATTATGACCGCGACAGAGAAACCCATGGGCGCTTCGAGGGGTAGCGGCAGGATCACGGACCGCCGGGTCGGCTTTCGGGTGGAAAGGCGACCGTCTGCTTATGAGGCCGCCGTCTTCGGCGCCAAGATCAACGTTTCTGGTGTGATCATGTCCTTGGGCAGCGCCGTGTGGTCGCTCAAGACATCCCTAAAGGCAGCCCAAGCCTCGGGCGTGCGCAGACGTGCTCCCTGCATGGACAACGCGCCGATATTCCTGGACGAGACCTGTCG
>JASLBO010000037.1 GCA_030146605.1 Sphingomonas sp.
GCCGCCCCTTGTGCTCGGCGGCAACGTCTTCGGCTGGACCGCGGACAAGGCGACGAGCTTCCGCCTCCTCGACCGCTTCGTCGATGCCGGCGGCACGATGATCGACACTGCCGACGTCTATTCGGCCTGGGTTCCCGGCCATCAGGGCGGCGAATCCGAGACGATCATCGGCGAATGGCTGCGCAGCTCGGGCAAGCGCCACAAGCTGCTGATCGCCACCAAGGTAGGCATGCTCGACGGCGAAGGCGGATCGAAGCTCGCCCCGGCGCGCATCGCTGCCGGGGCGGAGGCCTCGCTGCAGCGGCTGGGGATCGACACGATCGACTTGTATTTCGCGCATCAGGACGACGAGGATGTTCCGCAGGCCGACGTGCTCGCCGCGTTCGACACGCTGATCAAGACGGGCAAGGTCCGCGCGCTCGGCGCCTCCAACTTCCAAGCGCTGCGGCTCAAATCGGCGCTCGACGTGGCGACGCGCGAAGGGCTGCCGCATTACCGCGTGCTCCAGCCCGAATATAATCTCGTCAGCCGCCACAAGTTCGAAGGCGAGCTGCAGGATTTGTGCATCACGCATAATATCGGGGTGATCCCCTATTACGGCCTCGCCTCGGGATTCCTCACCGGCAAATATCGCAGCGCAGCCGATCTCGGCAAAAGCGTCCGCGGCGGCCGGATGACCGAGCTGCTGGAGGGCAAGGGCGGTGCCGTGCTCGCGGCGATGGACCAGGTCGCCGCCGAGACCGGCGCCAGCCTCGCGCAGATCGCGCTCGCCTGGCTCGCCGCGCAGGACGGCGTAACCGCGCCGATTGCCAGCGCCACCAGCATCGAGCAGCTCGACGAGCTGATCGGCGCGTGGCAGGTCGAACTGACGCGCGACCAGCTCGACCGGCTGGCCGCAGCGGGCGCCTAGCGTCGCCCGGAGGCCATCCGGGGCGTGTAATGCCGCATTTCGGCGATCTCCGGGATGAACGGCCGGATCGCCGCGACGAAGGGCGGAAAATGCGGTCCGCGGCGAAAGCCCTGCATGTGTCCTGCCGGACTCGTCCATTCGATGCGCAGCAGCAGATGGTTCGGCTCGTCATCGCATTGCGCAAGGTCATAAGCGAGGCATTCGGGCGCGGCGTCCAGATGGACGCGGGCCACTTCATAAGCCGCGATCAGCGCGGCCGGTTCGTGCTCAACAAGCAGATAGCGAATATATTCAATCGTCATCACGGTTCCTTGCGGTGCACGCGAAAGAAGTCGCGTGCCAAGGCGGCGTGCGGCGCGAGCCGATCATTTTCAACGCACCAATTGGTGCGCGCGGAGGCAGGATGAAGCGATTGAAGGCCAGCTATGGCTGCCCGGTCGAGCTCGCGCTCGATTTCGTCGGCGGCAAGTGGAAGACCGTAATCCTTGCCCGGCTCAAGGAAGCACCACAGCGCTATGGCGATCTGCGGGCGCGAATCGACGGTCTCTCGGACAAGATGTTGACCGAGCGCCTCAAGGACCTCGAGCGGCTCGACCTCGTCGAGAAGCGAAGCGACGGCACCGCGATCGTCTATCGCCTGACCGACCGCGGCGAGAGCCTGCGCCCGGTGCTCGACGCGCTTTACGCCTGGGGAAGCGTGGCGGTCGATGATCTGCCTGTCACGATCAGGCAGTCCTAGCCGAGGAACACCGGGCGAATTGCGGCATTCTTCCGATATGTTGCCCCTGAGCCGCCGCACCGCATGACCACCACCCGCTGGCCCACACGCCTCTGGCTCGTCCGCCATGGCCAGAGCGCGGGCAATGTCGCGCGCGACCTTGCACATGCGTCGGGCGAACACCGCATCGCGATCGATATCCGCGATGTCGACGTCCCGCTGTCCGAGCTCGGCCACGCCCAGGCCGAAGCGCTCGGCCGCTGGTTCGCGCGCGGCGAGGGCAATGGCCGGCCGGACGTGATCCTCTGCAGCCCCTACCTCCGCGCGCGCGAGACCGCGCGACGCTTCCGCGACGCCGGCGGCGCCGAGCCGGACGAGAGCATCTGCGCCGACGAGCGGCTGCGCGAGAAGGAGTTCGGCATCCTCGACGGCCTCACCACCGCGGGCATCCGCGCCGTCCAGCCCGAGCAGGCCGAATTCCGCCGCCTGCTCGGCAAATTCTATCACCGCCCGCCCGGCGGCGAGAGCTGGTGCGACGTGATCTTCCGGCTGCGCTCGCTGATGGACACGGTGTCGCTCCATTATGCCGGGCGCGACGTGATGATCGTCGCGCACCAGGTCGTGGTTCTCTGCCTGCGCTACATCATCGAGAATCTGTCGGAAGAAGAGATACTCGCAATCGACAGCGGCGGCGACGTCGCCAATTGCTCGATCACCGAATATGCGCATGATCCGGCCGCGGGGAAGGACGGCGGGCTCGTCCTGGTGCGCTACAACGTCACGGCCCCGGTCGACGAAGATCCCGTCGCCGAGACCACCTCCGCCCCGGACGCATTGGTGGGGCCACGCGGATGACGCCGCTCGACTCGAGCTGGCTCGCCGCGCACCCGCTCCCCGCGCCGGGCGCCGATACCGACAAGAACAGCCGAGGCCGCGTGCTCGTCGCTGGAGGGTCCGAGTCCGTCCCCGGTGCGCTGCGGCTTACCGGCGAGGCGGCGCTGCGTGCAGGCGCCGGCAAGCTCCAGCTCGCCACGGTCGAGCGCGTCGCGCCACATCTCGGCGTGCTCGTCCCCGAAGCCGCGATCTTCCCGCTCCCCGCCAATGGCGCGGGCGAGCTCGGCGAAGACGCGGGGGAGATACTCAGCGAGTATCTGGAACGCTGCGACGCGCTGGTCCTCGGCCCCGGCACGGGCGCGGAAGCACCCGCCGAAGCGATTTTGAAGCCGATCCTCGCGCAACCGCGCCAATTGCTCGCGATCGTGCTCGACGCCGCGATGATCGCCGCCGCCGCGGAAATGGTCGACGCGGTCCGCGCGCAGGACGGCCGGGTCGTGCTGACCCCGCATCCGGGCG
>JASLBO010000540.1 GCA_030146605.1 Sphingomonas sp.
GCCCGGACATGCTGCTCTCGATCGACTCGATCATGAACGCCTGCGTCAACCCGACCCCGGTGGCCGAAGAAGATGGCTGTATCCGCCTGTTCAATCTCTCGAACGCGCAGGGCGCCGCGGAGTACAACGCCAATCTGCGCATCCATGCGGGCTATGTGCAGCTCGAAGGCGAACTGGCCGATGGGATTCGCGCCACTGCCGGCGTTCGCTACGAGAAGGGCGAAGAGACGGTCACGACCAACAGCGCGCTTTTCCAGGGCACGCGGCTCGACAACGGCTATTGGCTGCCCGCGGCGACGGTGACGTGGAATTTCGCCGCCGACATGCAGTTCCGCCTGCATGGCTCGAAGACGATCGCCCGTCCGCAGTTCCGCGAGCTGGCCCCGCAGGTCTATCGCGACTTCGAGTCGGACCGCCTGTTCTTCGGCAACCCCGAACTGATCGATTCGAAGCTGCTCAACTTCGAAGGCCGCTGGGAGTGGTTCTTCGGGCGCAACCAGCGCATCACCGCGGCGGGCTTCTACAAGAAGATCGACAACCCGACCGAGCAAGTCGCGTTCTTCCCGACGCCCGATTCGGCGCTGCAGACCGGCTTCTCCTATGCGCCGAGCGCGACGCTCTGGGGCGGCGAGGTCGAGCTGCAGAAGCATTTCCCGCTCGAATTCCTCGGCGCGGGGCGGCGGCTGATGCTGATCGCCAACTATACCTACACCAAATCGAGCCTCAATTCGGACGAGACCCTGGTTCCGAGCCCGATCCAGAACGGCAGCGGCATCGCCGTGCTCGTGCCGTCGACGCAGCTGTTCCGCGACGGTGCGCCGCTCACCGGCCAGTCCGATCACCTCGTCAACCTGCAGGTCGGCGTCGAGGACACCGACTCGCTGTCGCAGCTGACCTTGCTGTTCAACTATGCGAGCGACCGCGTGACCAATCGCGGTGCCAATCTGCTCCCCGACATCGTCGAGCAGCCGGGCATCCGTCTCGACCTGGTCGGTCGCCAGGGCGTGTCGCTCGCCGGGGTGGATTTCGAGCTCAAGCTCGAGGCACGCAACCTGACCGGCACGCGTTACCGCGAATTCCAGCAGTTCGAGGACAATGCGGTCGAGATCAACCGCTACGACGTCGGCCGCACCTTCTCCGTGGGGCTCAGCGCCAAGTTCTGATCGATTAAAGGGGGAGAGGGCTCCGGCCGGGCAACGCCCGCCGGGGCCCTTTCTGCGTCACCAGCTCCACGGCCGCTCGCGAAACCACTGGGTGATCACGTATTTGGTGCCGGCGCGCACCTTCATTGCGTGGTGGATCGTCGACGGATTGGGCGTGCCGTCAGCGCGCAGATTGTTCCAGGCAAGGATCTTGCCCACTTCGGGATCGACCATCTTGTCGATCGCCTTGAACCGCGTGACCCCGCCGGCCTCGACCTGGTTGAGATAGAGCATCACGGTCCAGGTGCGCTGGCCCGAGACGCTGCAATATTTCTCGTAATCGGCCCCGGTCGGCTCGAAATAGTCGGTGTGCCCCTTGAACTCCTGGCCGACATCGTAGCGCTGGCCTTGCATCGGTTCGGCATGGGCGGGATCGAGGCCGGTCAGCGCGATGATCCGCCGCTTCAGTTCCACCATCAACGCGTCATCCGGATCCAGATCGCAGGTCTCGCTGGTGCGGAAGGCATTGTCGCCATTGGCATCGGCGATCGTCGAAGGACGGCGCTTGGCGTCGATCTGGAGCATCAACAACTGGCACAGCTCCGGTTCGAGGAACTTCCTGCCGATGAACATCGCCACCTTGAGGCTGGGCACCCGCTGGATGCCCGGCTGGCGGAGGATGTGTTCGATCACGGGTTCGGAAGGGTGACCGGCACCGAAATTGGGCACCGGATCCTGCGCGGTCAGGGTCTGCATCCCGCGATTCTGCCAAATCCTGCGGCTTTTCGCCAGCGCGGTGTTTCGAATATGCAGCCGTAACAAAAGCGCAAGCAAGTCGTCACATTGCGCGGGCAGTCGAATGCGCATGGCCGTCGATATCCAGCTCGCAGCCGAGGTGCCGCTCGACGCGCTCGGCGTGCCGGCACGGCTGGGCGCGGCGCTCGAGCAGGCTGCGGGGCGGCTGACCGGATTGATCGCACTTGCCGGGCCGGGCGCCGAAGAGACCGCAATCGTCCTGCATCGGCACTATGGGATCGCGCTTGGCGGGGGGATCGCCGACCGCATCGCCGCCAATCTGGTGATCGAGGCGGCGGATCGCGGGCTGGTGCTCGCGTGGTTCGACAGCGGCGACGCGGTCGGCACGATCCTCAACCTGCGGCGGCTGGCGAACGATCGCTTCGCGCTGGCGGCGGCGCTGCGGCTGGTGCTCGCCCAGCGGATGGCACCCGGGCTGTGCCGCGATTGCCGCGAGCCCGTTCAGGCGTTCGGATCGCGCGCCGCCTTGCTCGGGCTCGACCCGGGCGCGATCCTGTGGTCAGCGCCGGGCTGCGAGCGTTGCGGCGGCAGCGGGCAGAGCGGGCCCGTGCGAATCTTCGAGGGCTTCGAAATAGATCCGGCGATGCGCCGGCTGATCTATGACGGCGCCGACGCGCCTTTGCTCGCGCGGCATGCCTATCTGGCGGCAGCCAATTTCGCCTCGGCCGCCCGCGCGCTGGCGCGCGACGGGGTGATCGCGCCCGAAGAGGCGGTCGGTGCATCGCGCAATGATCTTGCGCTTCGCGAAAGCCCCCGCTAAGCGCGCACTCGTTCGTGGCGATCGTAGTTCAATTGGTTAGAGCGTCGGCTTGTGATGCCGGATGTTGCGGGTTCAAGTCCCGTCGGTCGCCCCACTCTCCTTAAGCCGGAATTTTCCTTGAAAACCGACTGGGGCTTCCCCGATTTCGACGCACATGAGGGTCTGCACCTCTTTACCGACCACGCTTCGGGGCTGAGCGCGATCATCGCGATTCACTCGACCGCGCTGGGGCCCGCCGCGGGGGGCGTGCGCTTCTGGCACTATGCCAGCTCCGATGCCGCAATCACCGATGCGCTGCGGCTGTCACGCGGGATGAGCTACAAGAACGCGATGGCCAATCTGCCGATGGGCGGAGGCAAGGGCGTGATCCTCGCTGCCGAGCCCGGCGCGACGGTGAGCCCGGCGCAGCTCGAGGCGTTCGGCCGGGCGGTCGAATCGCTCCAGGGCAAATATGTCACCGCCGAGGATGTCGGCATGTCCGAAGCGCGGATGAAGATCGTCGCGACCCAGACGAAGCACGTCTCCGGCCTGCCGGTCGCGGCGGGCAGCGCGGGCGGCGATCCGGGTCCGGTGACGGCGCGCGGCGTCTATCTGGGGGTCAAGGCGGCGGCGAAGCGCGGGCTCGGGGCCGATTCGATGGCCGGGGTTCGGGTTGCGGTCCAGGGCGTCGGCTCGGTGGGCGGCGGGCTTGCCCGGTTGCTGGCGCGGGACGGGGCGAAATTGGTGCTCGCCGACGTTGATGCCGAGCGCGCCAAGGCGCTCGCGGCGGAACTCGGCGCCGAGGCGGTCGATGCCGCCGATATCCTGACGCTCGATACCGACCTGTTCAGCCCCAATGCGCTCGGCGCGATCCTGACCGAGCAATCGATTCCGGCGATCAGGGCGAAGGTCATCGCGGGCGGCGCCAACAACCAGCTGGCGACGCGTGCCGACGGCGCACGGCTGCACGACCGCGGCATCCTCTATGCGCCCGATTACGTGATCAACGCCGGGGGGATCATCAATGTCGGGCTCGAATATCTCGGCCAGGGCAATATGGCCGAGGTCCAGTCGCGGGTGGACAAGATCCCGGTACGGCTGATCGAGGTGTGGGACGAGAGCGACCGCACCGGCGATCCCGAGAGCGAAGTCGCCGATCGCATCGCACAGCGGCTGATCGGGCGGGGGTGATTCGCGGCGGCGCTTGTAGGATTTGGGCGGCCAAGTTTTACGGTTTGCACGGCGAATCGGCAATTTAGTTGCTGGCGGCTGTAACGATGTTGCGTTTGCGCCTGGCGCTTGCTTGCGTTCACGGGTTCAAAGAGCGGCTCCATCATAGCCGGTGAAATCCTACATTTGAAGCTCGGCCCAACAGGAACGAACCCGCGCGCCCGGCACAGGGAACGAGTCGCCCGGCGCGGATTTGAAGCCGCACATAGCGACCCGGTCGCGCGCGGGAGCGATTCATGCTCCCGATTGAGGGAGCGTTGCATGGCTGATCCGGAACCGAGCGACCGTCGCAAGGGGCGCGCGGCAATCATCATCATCATGCTGGTGGTGGCGATCATCGCGACGATCTTCGTGACGTTCAATATCTCGCACTATCGCGAGATGAAGAACGAGACCCGGGCGGAGAGCGCCGCCAACGCGTCCTGACGCACCTATTGCGGCGTCATGGGCGGCCTGGCTTCGGCGGCGTCGAGCTGGGCGCAGATCAGCCCGGCATGGAGCTGCCGGAGCTGGGCGCGGACCTGCTCGATCGTGGCGAGCAGCTCGGCGAGATCGAGCGACATCGCGGTGACCGCTGCCGCCGCGCGGGGGTCGTGGCCGTGGATCATGTCGCGATACTCCTTACTCCAGGTCACGGGTACAACGCGCCAGCCGCCACGCTGGATGCATGGAATCGCGATGTCCAGCGGGGTTTGGCGGGTTAACTCTCTTCCTGGTGCTTGACTCACCCATAACTCGCTGGTTATGAGAATATTCATAGCCAGCGAGTTATATGTTTCAATGTCACCCGGTCCCGATCTGCTATTCAAGACGCTCGCCGATCCGACGCGGCGCGCCTTGTTCGAGCGGCTTTGCCGCGAGGGCGAGCAGACCGTCGGCGCGCTCACCGCGCGCGCCGGAGTCTCGCAGCCCGCGGTGTCGAAGCATCTCGGGGTGCTGCGCGAGGCCGGTCTGGTGTCGGATCGGCATGCGGGGCGGCAGACGCATTATCGCGCGCTGCCCGGCGCGCTGACGCCGCTGCTCGACTGGACCAGCCAGATGGCCGGCTTTTGGGAGCGGCGGTTCGACGATCTCGAGGATCTGCTCAAGAGGATGGACCAGTGACCGATACGCACACCGAAAAACGCAGCGTCGTCGTCGAGCGTGAGATCGCGCATCCGCCCGAGCGGCTGTGGCGCGCGCTGACCCAGCCGCATCTGATCGCGGAATGGCTGATGCAGAACGATTTCGCGCCCGCCGTCGGGCACCGGTTCAAGCTGCGCGGCGAATGGGGCGGAGTGCTCGACTGCGAAGTGCTCGAAATCGAGCCCGAGCGGACGCTCTCCTATCGCTGGGATTTTGCGAGCGACGATCCAGCCTATGCGCTCGAGAGCGTCGTGACCTTCACGCTGACGCCGACCGCGACGGGCACGCATCTGCGGATGGAGCAAGCCGGCTTCGGGCCAAGCCAGAAGCAGGCTTATGGCGGCGCACATGCCGGGTGGAAGGGGTTCTTCGACAAGCTGGAGCAGGTGGTCGGCCGCGCCGATTGACGGACGCCGACGGACTAAGGGAGGATCTTATGCGCTTGAGTGTCTGGATGCGGCAGGCGCATCGCTGGCTGGCGATTGCGTTCACGCTTGGCGTGATCAGCTACATCGTCGCGATGAGCGGGGGTGAGCAACCGCCGATGTGGCTGGGGCTGTTCGCATTGGTGCCGCTGATATTGTTGCTGGTCAGCGGGCTGTATCTGTTCGTGCTGCCTTACGCGGTGAAGTGGCGGAAGGCGCGGGTTTGACGATGGCGGAGAAGGGGCCGGTGCTGCTCTCGGGCGGCAATCCGCAGATCGCCAAGGGCGACGGCGATGCGCCGGTACAGGCCTATATCGCCGCGATGCCGGGGTGGAAAAGCGATGTCGGGCAGCTGCTCGACGCGCTGATCGAGCGGACGCTTCCCGAGGTGCGCAAGGCCGTGAAGTGGAACTCGCCGCTATACGGGGTGGACGGCAAGAGCTGGTTCCTCGGGGTGCACTGCTTCAACCGCTACATCAAGCTGGCCTTCTTCAACGGCGCCGGGCTCGTGCCGCTGCCGCCGGTCGATGCCAAGGACCCGAATACGCGCTATTTCCATATCCACGAGGACGAGGCGCTCGACGAGGCGCAACTGGCCGACTGGATCCGGCAGGCGGCGGCGCTGCCGGGCTGGGTTCCGTGACACAGGAGGAGGGGAGCATGAGCGACAAATCACCGTCCGAGCTGATCGACGCGCGGATCGCCGAGCTCGGCGACTGGCGCGGCGAGATGCTGGCGCGGATCCGGGCGCTGATCAAGGAAGCCGATCCCGAGGTGACCGAGGAATGGAAGTGGCGCGGGGTGCCGACCTGGTACCATGCCGGCATGCTGTTCACCGGCGAGACCTACAAGAAGGCGGTCAAGATGACCTTCGCCAAGGGCGCGGCGCTCGACGATCCGAAGCGGCTGTTCAATTCGAGCCTCGACGGCAATGTGCGCCGGGCGATCGATTTTCACGAAGGCGCGGCGATCGACGAGGCGGCGCTGAAGGACCTGATCCGTGCCGCGGTGGCGCTTAATCTGGCGGGATAGTCTTCTAATCCTCCCTCGCGCAGCGGGGGAGGGGGACCAGCGAAGCTGGTGGAGGGGGGCCTCTCCGCAGGCAGGTCGTTCGCGGCTCGGCCCCCTCCGTCACGCTGCGCGTGCCACCTCCCCCGCTTCGCGAGGGAGGATTTGTTAGCCGATCAGCTCCGGATGAAGGCGAGCAAGTCGGCGTTGATCACGTCGGCATGGGTGGTCGCCATGCCGTGCGGGAAGCCGGGATAGGTCTTGATCGTGCCGTTCTTGACCAATTTGATCGCGAGATGCGCCGAATCGGCGATCGGAACGATCTGGTCGTCCTCGCCGTGGAGGATGAGCACGGGCACGTCGATCTTCTGGAGATCCTCCGTGAAGTCGGTCTCCGAAAACGCCTTGATGCAGTCGTAATGCGCCTTGGCGCCGCCGGCCATGCCCTGGCGCCACCAATTGTCGATAACGCCCTGCTTCACTTCGGCGCCCTCGCGGTTGAAGCCGTAGAACGGGCCACTCGCGACATCGCGGAAGAATTGCGCTCGGTTGGTCGCGGTCTGGACGCGGAAGCTGTCGAAGACCTCCAGCGGCAGGCCGCCGGGATTGGCCTCGGACTTGACCATCACCGGCGGGACCGCGCCGATCAGCACCGCCTTGGCGACGCGGCCGGCTTCGGCGCGCGCGACATAATGCGCCACTTCGCCACCGCCGGTCGAGTGCCCGATATGGACCGCGTCCTTGAGATCGAGCGCCGCGGCGAGTTCGATCACGTCGGCGGCATAGGTGTCCATCTCGTTGCCGGTGTCGGTCTGGGTCGAGCGGCCATGCCCGCGGCGGTCATGCGCGATCACGCGATAGCCTTCGCCGAGGAAGAACATCAGTTGCGCGTCCCAATCGTCGGACGAGAGCGGCCAGCCATGGTGGAAGACGATCGGCTGGGCGGTCTTGGGACCCCAATCCTTGTAGAAGATTTCGGTGCCGTCGCTGGTGGTGATGAAAGGCATTGCCTTAGTCCTCGATAGTAAGTGAGCCCGGGGGGAAGGCCGGCGGAGGTCCGCGTGCGCATCTCTCCCGGATGCGGCCGCGCCATGTCCTTACGATCCCGTGACGAAAGCTTTATGACAGCGGTGATGGCGCGCAAGTGCGAAGATCGCAGGCTGGCGCTATCCGCAAACAACCCAGCGTAGATTCCGGCGGCGAAGGCGGCTATTGGCATGCCAGCACCGTGATCCATGCACTCGCCAACCCCACGCGCTTCCTCAAGCTCGCGCGCCCGCTGACGCCAATCCTGTTCTGGGCGGGGGTGGCGCTGGCGCTGTTCGGCGCCTGGGGGGGACTGACCCAGACCCCGGCGGACTATCTCCAGAAAGAGAGCGTGCGGATCCTCTATATCCACGTCCCCGCCGCCTGGCTGGGGATGGGGGGCTGGAGCGGTGTCGCCCTTGCGAGCCTCGGCTATCTGATCTGGCGGCATCCGCTTGCTGCTATCGCCGCGCGGGCGATCGCCCCGGCGGGAGCGGTGTTCGCGGCGATCTGCCTGATCACCGGCGCGATCTGGGGGCGACCCACCTGGGGCACCTGGTGGGAATGGGACGGGCGGCTGACCAGCATGCTGCTGCTGTTCTTCGTCTACATCGCCTATATCGCGCTCGCCCGCGCCGATGCCGAGCGCGGCGGCGACGGACGCGTGCCGGCATTGTTCGGGGTGGCGGGATCGGTGCTGTTGCCGATCGTGCGCTATTCGGTGGTGTGGTGGAACACGCTGCACCAGGGACAGAGCATCGGGCTGACCAGTTCGTCGATCGATAGTTCGATGCTGTGGCCGTTGTTCTTCACGATCGGCGGGTTCAGCCTGTTGTTCGCGGGCGTGGTGCTGATGCGGATGCGCGCGATGCTCGCGACGCAGAAGCTCGAGGCGCGGATGCGGCGGATGGCGGCGCAATGAACCATTGGACGTTCGTCACCGCGGCCTATGCCGTGACGTTGCTCGGTACCGGCGGGCTGTCCCTATGGGCGTGGCGGTCGATGCGGCGCGCCGAGGCCGCAGTGGATTCGTTGAGGCGCGAGAAATGAAGCCCAAGCATCAGCGGCTCGTACTGGGATTGCTTGCGCTGGGCGCGGTGGCCGGCGCGGCAGGGCTGGCGTTGTCGGCGCTGCAGGACGAGGCCGCGTTCTTCTATGCGCCGGGCGATGTGGCGGGAAAGCCGGTGCCGATCGGCAAGGCCGTGCGGCTGGGCGGGATGGTCGAGGCCGGCTCGCTGGTGCGCAAGCCCGATGGAATCTCGATCGATTTCATGGTGACCGACGGCAAGGCCAAGGTGCCGGTGGTGTTCCGCGGCGTCGCGCCCGATCTGTTCAAGGAAGGCTCGGGCGTGGTCGCCGAGGGCAAGTTCAACCCCGACGGCAGCTTCACCGCGGACAATCTGCTGGCGAAGCATGACGAGCGCTACATGCCGCCGCAAGTCGCCGGCAAGATGCACAAGACCGAGACGCTGGACAAATGATCGCCGAGGCGGGGCTTGCGGCCTTGTGGCTGGCGGCGGCGTTCGCGCTCGTCCAGCTGATGCTGGCCTGGGGTGCGGCGCGGACTTCGGTTTCCGTTCGCCCTGAGCTTGTCGAAGGGCAGCAAGCCGCGACCGAGACGCCTGAGAGCGGTGCTTCGACAGGCTCAGCACGAACGGAGATTTGGGGGTCCGTGCTGATGACGGCATTGCGCCGGACCGCGATGGTGCAGGGATTGCTGGCGTTGCTTGCGTTCGGGCTGCTGATCGCACTGTTCGTGCGCAGCGACATGTCGGTGGTGCTGGTGGCGACCAACAGCCATTCGCTCAAGCCGATGATCTACAAGGTCGCGGGCGCGTGGGGGAACCATGAGGGCTCGATGCTGCTCTGGGTGGCGGTGCTCGCCGTCTCCGGGGCGGGGGTCGCCGCCTTCGAACGGCGGTTGGCCAGCGCGACATTGGCGGCGACGCTCGGCGCGCAGGCGGCGATCGGGCTCGGCTTCTACGCCTTTCTCGCTTTTGCATCGAACCCGTTCGTGCGGCTCGATCCGCCGGCGCCCGACGGGCAGGGGCTCAACCCGCTGCTGCAGGATCCGGGTTTGGCCTTCCACCCGCCGACGCTCTATCTCGGCTATGTCGGGCTGTCGGTGGCGTTCAGCTTCGCGGTGGGCGCGCTGGTGATGCGCGATGTCGGGCCGGCGTTCGCCAAAGCGATGCGGCCGTGGGTGCTCGCGGCGTGGATATTCCTGACGATCGGCATCACCGCGGGCAGCTATTGGGCCTATTACGAGCTCGGCTGGGGCGGCTGGTGGTTCTGGGATCCGGTCGAGAA
>JASLBO010000585.1 GCA_030146605.1 Sphingomonas sp.
CTGCGCGTCGTCAATTCGAAGGTCAATAGCTTCACGCTGGCGACGCTCGACGGCACGATCGACACCGTCGGCGGCACCGCGGCGGACCTCGATCCGCTGGTGATCAACCTCAATTTCGCCAGCGTCGGCTCGGTCGGCGCGAGCGGCCCCGGTGTGATCCTCGACACCGTCCAGGGCGGCGGCACCGGCGGCAACGCGCTGACCATCGGCACGCTGACGATCTCCAACAGCGGCGGCGACGGGCTGGTCCTCCTCAATTCGACCGGGCTCGTCCGCGTCAATGGCGGCACGATCGGCAACAGCGGCGGCAATTCGGTCCGGATCGGCGAGCAGGGCGTCGCCGGGAGCGGCGGCAGCGTCAATCTGATCTTCGGCGGCACGATCGGCGACGCCGGCGGGGCCTCGCCGATCGTCGCGATCTTCAGCGCGGCGGGCACGATCAGCTTTACCGGGCCCATCAGCGGCAGCGGCGGCATCCTCGTCCAGGATACGCTGGCGGGGTCGGCGATCAGTTTCGGCGCGATCACGCTCACCGGCACCGTCGGCACCGCGATTACACTCAACGGGCTCGCCGGATCGATCAACTTCGCAGGGCTGGTGACGATCGCCAATCCCGGCGGCGACGGCATCGTCATCGGCAATGTGCCCGGCGGCGTCACCTTCGGCAATGTCGACATCACCGGGCTCGGCAACTTCACCGGCCTCGACGTGACCGGCGCGCAGGGCAATGTGCTGTTCAACACGCTGGACATTACCGGCACCGGCTCCGGCACCGGCATCGACCTGACGGGATCGAGCAACGCCGCCAATGTGATGATCCTGAACGCGAGCATCATTCAGGGCGTGGCCATCGGCGTCGACCTGACCCAGGCCAACATGACTGGCCAGTTCCGCTTCGGCGACGGCGATGCGACAAGCCTGAACAGCACGATCTCGGCGACCATCCCGATCGTCATCGAGCTGATGAACGCGTCGCAGGGAAGCTATAATTTCGCCGATGTGCGTCTGGTGGGGGACACCACCAATCTGACCGGCGCCGGCTTCACGGCCTATTATGCGCAGGTCGGCGCGACGGGCGCGGGCACGCGCAACGATCCGGGCAGCCTTGCCGGCGCCGACGCATCGGCCGCGCAATATATCGTGCTGCTCAACGATGCCGCCGGCGGGCAGGATGTGTTCGATGCAGCGAGCGCGGGCGGCTCGTTCGACCTTGCGGCCGGCCAATCGCTGGTCAGCTTCCTCAATGGCGACTTCATCGCGGTGAGCGGTGCCAGCCTGCCGGCCAATCTGATCGTCAGCGGGCTCGACCCCGTCGGCATCACGAATGTCTATGCGGGTTCGGGCGGCGCGGTGCTGACGACGAGCACGGCCGGATCGGCGACGGTCAACCTCGCGAGCAACAGCACCATCGACGGGCTGGTCATCCGCAATGCCGGCGGCGACGTGGGCGTCGAGGGCAGCGGCGTCAGCAACGTCCGGATCATCAATTCGGCGATCAGCGGCGCCATCGGGGCGATCGCGATCAGCGACGGCGGCACGGCCAGCTCGGTCCAGCTGACGCATCTCGATCTCGCTTCCACCGCCGGCACCACCCTTGCGCTAAGCGGGGCGGGCGCGGGCACGCTGACCGTCTCGGCAGCGGATGTCGACATTGCCGCGACGGGGGCCGGCGCGGCATTGGCGATCACCGACGTGACTTCGGGCGGGATCGGCCTGGGCAGTGTGTCCACCGGAACGTCCGCGACCCGGGCGGTTTCGGTCGAGAATCTCGTCGGCGGAAACCTGACCATCGACAGCATCGCGGTGGCGGGCACCGCGGCGGGCGAAGGCGTGGCGATCAGCGGCAGCAGCAGCGCAGTCGCGATCCAGTCGATCAATGTCGCGGGCAGTGAGGGCGACGCGGTCCATATGGCCGGCAATGGCGGCGCTATCAGCATCGGCAGCGTCAACGCGACGGTCAACGGCACCAATGGCAACGGCCTGTTCGTGTCGGGCGCCGGCGATGTATCGATCGGGACGTTGGAGATCAACGGCGGGGATGTCGGCTTCGCGATCGACCACAGCCTCGGTGCGATCACGATCGGCGGGGGGTCGATCAGCGGCGCAGAATACGGCATCGCCTTCGACGGAGTCGAGGCGGGAAGCAGCGTGTCGATCGGCGCCATCGCCATCAACGGATCGGTGTTCGATGGCATCGGGCTGGAAGGCGTGGACGGCAGCGTCAGCTTTACCGGAACGACCAGCATATCGGGCGTCGGCAGGATCGGTATCCTGCTCGGGGCCGGCAGCGCCGGAACGATCAGCTTCGGCGATGTCGATATCACCGGGCTTGGCGCCCACACCAGCGGAGTCGATGCGACTTCCGCGTCGGGCACGATCAGCTTCAACACGCTCGACATCACCGGCAACTCCACCACCGGCACGCGCGGCATCGACCTGACTGGCGCGAGTTTCGCGACCAGCTTCACCACCGCCGACAGCGGCAGAATCGCTGGGGTCGGGATCGGCGTCGATCTGACCAATGCCGCGATCACCGGCAACTTCCGCTTTGGTGACGGCTCGAGCACCGATGTCGACGGCGCGGCATCGACGATCAGCGCAGTGACGCCGATCGTCATCACCGGAATCGATGCCGGGGTGGGCAGCTACAATTTCCTCGACGTGGTGCTCACCGGCGACACCAGCGCGCTGACTTCGTCGGCCACGCTCTATTTCGTCAAGGCTGGCGCGGCCGGCATCGGTACGCTCGCCGACCCCGGCAACCTCGCCGGCGCCGAGGCCTCGTCCGCGAGCACGATCATCCTGCTCAACGATCCCACCGGCGGGCAGGATCTGCTCGACGCCGCGGGCGCGGGCGGCTCGTTCGATCTGGATCCGGGCCGGAACCTGCTCAGCTTCCTCGGCGGCGACACGCTGCTGCTGCCCGGCGGCGCACCGGCGAACCTGCTGCTCTACGGCGTTCCGCAGGGCCAGATCGGCAATCCCTATGCCGGCTCGGGCGCCCCGATCCTGACCACCAGCGTCGCGGCCGCGAACACCGTGACACTGCGCGGCGGCAATACGATCGATGGCGTCATAATCCAGACCGGTGCAGGCGGCGGGGCGGGCGTGTTCGGCAGCGGCGTTGCCAATATCGTCATCCGCAACAGCAACATCTCCGGAGCTGGCGGCGCCATCCACCTGATCGACGGCGGCGCCACGGCCAATGTGGCGCTGAGCAACCTGCGGCTGGCGTCGAGTGGGGCCAACGTCCTCGAGCTCGACGGCAGCGGTGCCGGTACGCTGGCGGTCACGATGCTGAGCGACCTGGTCTTGGAAGGCGGCAACGGCGAGACGGGCGGCCTGGTCACGACCGACATATCGTTCGACGCCGATCTGGCCGCGGCGGGCACACAGGCGGTTGTCGGCCTGCTTACCATTGGTGCGGCGGCGGCACGCCTCGAGGGTGCGGGGCTCGTTCTCGACGGCGCGATGGGCAGTCTAGAGCTGACCAACCTAGCGATCGTCAACGCCAACGGCGCCGGCGTGCTCAGTGTCGGCAACGGCTTCACCCTAGCGGTGCGCTCGGGCACCCTCGATACCGCCGGTGATGCCGCCTTGTTCATTCAGAACAGCGCGCTGGCGCTCGATTTCGACAGCATCGTCAATACGAATGGCGTCATTGCTTTGCTCGGCAACAGCGCCGCGAGCGCCGGGCAACCAGTACTCGATGTCGGTTCGCTAAGCCTCACCGGCCGCGGCATCATCCTCATGGGTAGCGGCGATTACCGGTTCGCCAATGCATCGATCACGCACGATCTAGATACGGCGATACTGCTCGCCGGCGGAGTCAATCTCGATTTTGCGGGCGACATCACCACCAGCATCGGTGCCGCGGCGACCGTGGTGACCTTGTCGCATAGCGGTACCGCCAGCTTCCACGACGGGACGATCGACGTCACCGGCGGCGACGGCCTCCAGTTCCTCGACGCCGACGGCACCTATTCGTTCACCGGGACCACCACGATCCACGGTGGCGACGCGGGGATCAATATCGCGAATGATTCCTCGGGCAATTTCTTGTTCGGCGCGGGGACCAGCGTCACCAATGGCGCCGTCGCCAATTTCGTCCTGCAGAATTCGGATGCCGATGTCACGTATCTGGGAAGCCTCACCCAGGGGCTGAACACCGACAATTTCGTCGTCTCCGGCCAGGCCGGCGGCGTGCTCGACTTCTCGCAGGCGACGATCAGCGCGAGCGCGGGATCGGGGCTGCTGTTCATCGATGCCGATGGCACCAGCATGCTGGGCGACGTGCAGCTTTCCGGCGGCGCAGGCGTCGCAATCGTGGCCGATTCAGCCGGCCCGATCAGTTTCGGCAATGTCGACATCACCGGAATCGACACGAACCAGACCGCGGTCGATCTTACCGGCGCGCTCGGCAACGTCACCTTCCAGACGCTCGACATTGCGGGCATGTCGACGATCGGCAGCAAGGGAATCGATCTCACGGGCTCGACCACCGCCGCGAACATCATCATCGGCGAAAGCAGCAGCATCAGCGGCGTCGGGATCGGTGTCGACCTCACCAACGCCGCGATCACCGGCAATTTCCGCTTCGGCGACGGTTCGAGCACCGATGCCGACGGCGCCGCATCGACGATCAGCGCCAGCGTGCCGATCGAGATCGCCGGCCTCAACGGCGCGGTGGGAACCTATGACTTCGCAGACGTCAATCTGATCGGCGACACCAGCCGGCTGACCACCTCGGCGAGCACCTATTTCGTCGCGGACGGTGCCGGCGGCGTGGGTACGATGGCCGATCCAGGCAGCCTTGCGGGCGCGGAAGCATCGGGCGCGCAGTTCATCATTCTGCTCAACGATCCGAACGGC
>JASLBO010000139.1 GCA_030146605.1 Sphingomonas sp.
GCTCCAAAGCTCACGCCGCGAGCGGCAAGGGATCAGGCGCGAGCCCTTCGGGTGCCACAGCGTCCGGACCAGGAACAACCGCGCCACCCCCGGCAGCGCCCGGCGCGGTCGGCGCGGGCCCGGGCCTGCTCCCGCGCGCCGCTTCGGCGAGCGCATGCGCGCGCACCGTGCCGACGCCGCCCCGCGCAGTATAGGCCGAAGGCGGGAAGGCCATCCAGCGCGGCACCCAGCGGTCGCGCTTCACGCGCCCGTCCGTCCCATCGAGATAGTCGACGATGATCCGTTTCAAGGTCGTGCCCTTCTCCTTCGCATTGGCGGCGGCGACGGCTTCGCCCGCGACGTCGGCGACCAGCGCGATCAGCACTTCGCGGTCGCGGATGCCCTCGAAGAACGCGGCGTCGGCCTGCCACCAGTCGGCCATGTCGAGGCACAGATGCGTGCCCGCCGCCGCGACTGCCGCACTTCCGGCCGCGAGGCTTTCGCCCATCAACACCGCGACTACATCCATCACGCGCGCATCGGGCAGATCGAGCAGCCGCCAGAAGATCGCGGCGAGCGTGTCGCCTTCCTCGTCCTCGGGCCTGCCCTCGACCACCGCCGCCGTGTCGGGCGCGAAACCGAGCGCGGCGAGCACCCGACGCCGCGTCTCGTCGAACACATTCTCGGCGCGACACGTCTCGACGCTCTCGCGCGCGGCGTCGCCCTGCGCGCTTTGCGGCTCGGGTTGCACCCGCCAGAGATGCGAGCCCGCAATCGCGTGCGCGACCATCAGCCGAAGTGCTACCTGCGGATGGCCGAGCAGGCCCGCGCGAACGGCGGCATGGCGGTGCAGGTCGATATAGGTCTGCAAGGGGCTGGTCAGTTCGGGCCGCACCGGCTTGGGCGCCGGAGCCGCCTCGCCGCCCCCGCCCCTCACCGCTGCCTTGCGCGCCTCGGCGCGCGGCAACAGGCCTTCGTGGAACACCACCTCGCCGGTCGCCCGCACATCGACATAGACGCGCCCGCCTTTGCGTTTGGGGGTCTTCTCATATTCCCAGCTCTGGAAATGAACGGTCGGCGGCACGAGCACGACCTCGCCCCATCCGGCTTCCAGATACGCCGCACGGCGCGTCTCGACGGCGTGGTTCTGCGCCGCCCAGAACGCCTCGGTGTCGACGAAGAAGCGATCCTCGCCGAACAGGTCGGCCACAGTGACCAGCCCGCTAGCTTCGACATCGAACAAGGCGACCGCAGCGCTGATCGCCTGCCCGCCGAACAGCCATGCCTTGAGCCGGTGCCCGGTCGGGGCATGCGCGTCCGGGTCATCGAACAGCGCCAGCCAGTCGCGCTGCTGGCGCTTGCTGGCGAGCGTCAGCTGGCGGACGGTAGGGCGATCGATCGCCTCGCGGGCATAGAGATGGCGGATGCGCGGCAGCAGATTGCCGAGCGCCAGCACGCGACGAACGACCAGTTCGGGAAGCCCGAAGGTCCCCGCGATCTCGTCCACGGCGCGGCCTTCGCGGACCAGCCGGGTGAAGGTCGCCCACTGGGTGACTTCGTCGGGGTCGAGCCGGGCGAGGTTCTCGATCAGCGAGGCCTCGATGGCGGCGGCATCGTCGCCCTGTTCGAGGATCGCGCAGGGAAGCATCGCGAGATCGCCCTGCCCGTCACCGTGTGCGCCGCCCTGCACTGCGACCACCGCCGCGCGCTCGGTGGCGACCAGCCGCGCGGCATGAAGGCGGCGGCGCCCGGCGACCACGCCGAAACAGCCCGCGTCTTTGGCGGGGCGGACCAGCAGGGTCTGCAGCACGCCGCGCGCGCGCACGCTGGGCAACAGGTCCGACACGTCGGGGTCCTTGCGGGCGTGCCGCATGTTCGCGGGATCGACGAACAGCTTGTCGAGGGGGAGAAATTCGAGTTTCATGCGATCACTCCTTGGTGAGTGCCGGTCCGTTTTCTGCCAAGAGGGGCGGACCGGCTTATCGGCGGCGAACCGCGCCGCCTGCGTCTGCCGCCGCCGGGGAACGGCGACGGAAGCTCGGGAAACGAGTCGATCACCCTCCATCCGGCGCGGGCGCCGACTCGGGCGACGGCGCGCCCTGGGGCTTGGCGAGCGCGTCGCGGTGGCGCGCGAGGAGCCAGTCGGCGGCCTTGCTGGCCTGTCCCGCTGCGCGGAAGATCGCGCGGCTGTCCTGCCGCAGCACGTCGAGCCAGCTGCCGAGATAGTCGGCATGGCGCACCGTCGGCACGATGCCGAGACTGGCGCACAGGAACGCCGCGCCCAACTCGGCGACCAGTTCCTCGCGGGCATAGCTGCTGCTGCCGAAGCTGCCGGTGAGATCGCGTCCGAGCCGCGACGCATGGCCGGTCGCGTGAGTCAGCTCATGGAGCGCGGTGCGATACCAGTTGATCTGGTCGAAGAAAGCGGGCTGCGGGGGGACCTGCACGTAATCGGCGGCGGGCGTGTAGAAGGCCCGGGCACCGCCGATCCGGAAGTCGACGCCACTGGCGGCGATGACCTGCTCGGCGACCGGCACGATCTCGCGTTCGGGGAGCGGGGCGGGATCGGGGGCGAGGCCCGAATCGAGCCCGTCGCACTGGTCCACATTGAAGACCGTGAAGCGCTTTAGGAACGGTATCGCGCGCGCTGCCTCGCCGCTTTCGCGCGCGCGCGCCTTCTCGCTCTCGGGGGTGAAGCGGTCGGCATAGACCACGCTTGTACCGCGCTCGCCTTTGCGGACATTGCCGCCCGCCTCGAGTGCCTGCCGGAAGGTGAGCCAGCCTTGCGAGGCATAGCCGCCATGGATCACCGCGCCCCACAGGATCAGGATGTTGATGCCCGAATAGGCCCGCCCGCTGCACGCGTTGCGCGGCAAAGCCGGCAGAGGCCCCGCGCCCTCGACGCGTCCCCACGGCTGCACCCAAGGGAAGCGCCCCGCTTCCAGCTCGGCGACGATCCGCCGCGTCACCGCCTCGTACAGGCTGG
>JASLBO010000177.1 GCA_030146605.1 Sphingomonas sp.
GCCGCGGCGAAGCGCATCGCTGCTGCCTCCAGCCGGCCGCCCTCGTCATATGCGGCGAGGCTGCGCTGCGCTGCGTCCGAAAGTGCGCGGTCGAGCAGCGGCAACGCATTGTCGGCCACGTCGCCGATGCGTTCGCGCAGCGCCGCCGCGACCCACCAGACCAGCCGGTGGTGCAGCTCGGCGGGCAAATCGGTGAAGGTGAGCTGTGCCACATCGGGACCGCCCCGGCGCCGGCTTTCCGCCACCAGAACTGCCATCGCGCCGCTGGCGCGCGCGCGGTCCGGATCCTGGACGAATCGGTTGATGAGGCTGGGCCGGCGCGGATCGTCTGGCGCGTTCATCGGCAGTGCCGCCGCGATGGCGTCCTGGCGGACACGCGCCATCAATTCGGCCATCAGCCCCGAATCGCGCAGCAGCCCCGACAGGAACAGCCGCTCGAATATGCCCGCTTCGGTGCGCAGCACCGAAGCCGCGAGCCGGCTCTCGCCCCGCGAACCCAGCGATTGCGCGGCATGTTCGCGGATATCGGCCTCGATCGTGTCGATCAGCGCGCGCAGCAGCAGCGCCATCGCAACGCGCGTCCGCTCGTCGAGTCGCGCATCATCGTGAAGGAAGAAATCGTCGATCGCCACCTTCAGCCGATGCGGCGCGCGCGTCTCCGCAGCCGTCGCCGAAGCGAGCAGCGGGGTGGCGCCGCTCTTGGCGCCGCGGTTTGCGTCGACGGGGTTATCCGACATCGGCCCCTGATAAGCGGAATGTGATTAAAGCGAAGCTAAGCTTTTTCGCGCGTACCCTCAACCGCTGCGGCCAGCGTGAGAAAGGCATAGAGCGCAACCGCGGCGAGTCCGAACTGAACGAGCCCGGCCAGCGCGAACGGCGTGAGCAGCAGCAGATGTGCCGATGGGCTCGCCCACCAGCGCCGATGGCGCGAAGGCGCGCGCTCGACCAGCAACTGCGCCGCCAACGCGACCAAAGCGAGCACCAACGGTGTAAGCGAGTCCAGGCGGGCGCGCTCCGTCCAGCCGCAGCCGAGCGCGATTGCGCCGAACAGCAGCAGCAGCGCCCATTCGACCCCGCGCGCGCGTCGCTCCTCGCCCCGCAGCGCCGCCATAGCCCCGCCCGTGGCGAGCGTGGAGGCCGAAAGCAGCGAGACGATCAGCCCGGTGCCTTCCCAATCATAGCCGATCGCGGCGAGCGACAGCAGCGCGAGCAGCCCGCCGATGATCAGCAGTCCCCAGGCGGGGAAGTTGCGCGCGACCAGTTCGGGCAGCGCCATCCGCGCGATGCGGGTAAACACCCAGCGATCGGCCCAGTCGATACGGCGCTCGGTCAGCGCGGCGAGCACCCCGGTGTTGCGCGCGGCGAGGCCCTCGGCGCTATGCTCGACGGCATGCCCGCTGCGCAGCCAGCTGGCAGTGAGCGGAATATGTTCGGCGCCCGATTGCGCCGCGACGCGGAGCAGCGCCGACTGGAAGTCGTAATCGTCGGGCATCTGCGCGATCTGGCCGAGCTGGCTGACCGAGATGCGGGCGACCCCCGCCCAGCAATCGCGCATGTCGAGCCGCTCGATCGCGGCGGGCGAACCGGCATCGTCGGTGACCAGCAAGGCTTCGGGGCCTTCATGCCCCATCCGGTCCATCACCGGATCGGTGGTGACCAGCCCGTCGGCCATCACCAGCACCCGAGCGCCTTCGTCGATCTTTTCGGCGGCTTCCTCGGCCGAGCGGACGATTTCGACCCCGACGCCACCCCGCCCGGCACGGCCGACCGCGGCGAGCAGCGCCGGAGTCATCCGCCCGACCGCGACTAGCACCTGCTCGGCACCCGCGCCGACGAGCAGCCGCACCTGATATTCGAGCAGGGTCATGCCGCCGAACGGCAACGTCGCGACGAGCGTCCCCGGACGATCGTTCGCCTCCTCGATCGCAAAAATAAGCCCCGCCAGCATGATCTTGTGGTTAGCGGCTGCCGCGCATCCTGCAAGTCCCCCTCCCGCTTGCGGGGGGGTTAGGGGAGGGGAAATCGGGGACGGCGGTTTCGGATAGCCCCTCCCCCGACCCCTCCCGCAAGCGGAAGGGGAGATTAGTACAGCAGGAAAGGCCGTCGCGTTTCGGCCCACGCCGTTTCATCGGGCACGGCGACCGCGTCGAGGTCGCCCGCCTCGGCACCCGTGTCCTCGACCCACTCGCGCAACCCCGGCCCGCCGTTGATCACGTCGATCGCGAGCTTGTCGAAGACATATTCGTAGGGGAAATCGCGCCACAGATCGTAGGCGGGGTGGAGCGTGCGGATCGCCTTGAACCCGAGCGCCTGCAACCGCCACGGCTGGAACGCCTGGTGATCATAAGCGGGCCCTTCGGCGTGGAGGAACACGCCCGAGCAGAGCTGGCCGACATGCTTGTGGAAGGTCGGCTGAAACCAGATGTCGCGCAGCGTGCAGCCCGTCAGCCAATTCGGCGCAAGGCGGCGCATCTCGGCGATCACTGCCTTTGCATCCACGTCCGGCGCGCCGAACAGTTCGAGCGGTCGCGTCGTCCCGCGGCCCTCGGACAGGGTCGTGCCCTCCAGCATCACCGTGCCGGCATAGGCTCGCGCCATGTTGACGTTGGCCGCATTCGGGCTCGGATTGATCCACGGCCGCTCTGCCGGCCAGCCGAAACCGGGTGCGGCGTCGGGCGCCCAGCCCTCCATCGCGATCACCCGATAATCCACGTCGAGCCCGAAATGATCGATGAACCACGCGCCCATCTCGCCCAGCGTCATGCCGTGCCGCATCGGCATCGGTCCCGCGCCGACGAAGCTCTCCCAGCCGGGCAGCAGGGTCAGCCCCTCGATCGGGCGCCCGGCGGGGTTCGGCCGATCGAGCACCCACACTTCCTTGCCGTGCGCCGCTGCTGCCTCGAGTATGTAGAGCAGGGTCGTCACGAAGGTGTAGATCCGGCAGCCGACGTCCTGAAGGTCGACCAGCATCACGTCGAACGTCCCCATCGACTGGCCGGTTGGCCGCCGCACCTCGCCGTAAAGGCTGAACACCGGCATGCCGTAGGTCGGGTCGGTGAAGTCGGGCGACTCCATCATATTGTCCTGCAGATCGCCGCGCACGCCATGCTGCGGCCCGAACACCGCCGAGACGTTGAGCCCGCTTGCCACCAGCGCGTCGAGCGAATGCGTGAGATCCGCCGTGACCGAGGCGGGATGCGCGAGCAATGCGACACGCTTGCCTTGAAGGGGTTTCCGCAGCTCAGGCTCGGCGAGCAGCCGATCGATACCGAATTTCATGGGAAAGCGAGGTGCCGGGAGTCGCCGCGTGACGCAAGCCGGATCATCGCGCCGCCTCGTCGGTTGAACCCGCTCCACAACTGCCGGGAGCCCCGCCGATGATCCGATCGATCCTCATGGGAATAGTCGCGGGATCGCGATCGATGATGCCGCTCGCCATGGTCGCCAATGCGGCGCGCACCGGTCAGCTCCCGGCGGGCAATGGCGCGCCCCGCTTCCTCGCCCACCCGTTGGTGTCGCTCGGCACCACTGCGCTCGCCGCCTATGAACTGATCGGCGACAAGCAGAAGAGCGCACCCGACCGGATCATCCCGCCTGCGGTGGTGATCCGCAGCCTCAACGCCGCGTTTGCCGGGATGGCGCTCGCCCCGCGCGAGCAGCGGTTCGCCGCCGCCGCACTTACCGGGGCGACGGCGGTGATCGCCTCCTACATCACCTTCGCGGCCCGAATGCGGGCGATGCGTGATCATGATCGGGTCGCGACCGGATTCGCGGAAGATGCAATTGTGATTTCGACAGCTCTCGTCGCCGTGCACGCGCCGCTTCGCTGATTACTCCCGCGCCGCCGCCGGAACCTCCCAGACAAACCCTGCCTCGTGGTGGAAGTCCGGCGCGCCCGCCGGATGCGCAAGCGACCAGTAGGAACGCTTGCCGCCGGCCTCCTCGATCACCGCTGTGACGCCGACACACCAGTCGCCGTCGGGAAGGGCCGACAGATCCACGGCCGCGCGCATCTCGCCGCCCCACCATTCGATCGCAGGCACCCCCAGCGGCAGATCGGCCATCCCCTCTCGATAGCCGGTGAATCGATATGCTGCCCATTCGCCCGATGGCGAGAAGTTGAACTCGAAATAGCCCTCGCCCCCCTCCGGCCGGACGAACAATTCGAAGCAGGTATGCTTCCACAGCCCGTCGGCGCGCCGCGGCGGCCCGGCCTGGGCGGTCGCCAATTTTTCGCCCCCGTCCACGCGATATTCGATCAGCCAGCGCCCGTCGCCGCCGCACGCCAGCATCACATCGATGCCGCGCACCGATACCGGTGCGAAGTCGGGATGCGGCATCAGCGTCCCATTGCCCAATCCTCTCCCCAATTCACTTCCTCCATGCTAGGCGGCACGGCATCATGACCGAATACCAGTCCGATCTGCTCCGCCTGCTCTCTTCGCGCGGCTATATCCACCAGGTCACCGACACTCAGGGGCTGGATGCCCTTGCCGCGCGCCAGGTCGTTCCCGGCTATATCGGCTTCGATCCGACCGCGCCGTCGCTCCACGTCGGCAGCCTCGTCCAGATCATGCTGCTCCGCCGGCTCCAGCAGGCGGGCCACAAGCCCATCGTGCTGATGGGCGGCGGCACCGGCAAGGTCGGCGATCCCAGCTTCAAGGACGAAGCCCGCAAGCTGCTGACCGAAGAGACAATTGCCAGCAACATAGCCTCTATCAAGACGGTGTTCGAGAACTTCCTGACCTTTGGCGACGGCCCCGCCGACGCCGTGATGCTCGACAATGCCGAATGGCTCGATGCGCTCGAATATCTGCCTTTCCTGCGCGATTACGGCCAGCATTTCTCGGTCAACCGGATGCTCAGCTTCGATTCGGTCAAGCTGCGGCTCGACCGCGAACAATCGCTCTCGTTCCTCGAATTCAACTACATGATTCTCCAGGCATACGACTTTCTCGAGCTGTCGCGCCGCGAGGCGTGCCGCCTGCAGATGGGCGGCTCGGATCAATGGGGGAACATCGTCAACGGCACCGAGCTGTCGCGCCGCGTCGACGGCACCGAAGTTTACGGCGTCACCACCCCGCTGATCACCACTGCAGATGGCGGCAAGATGGGCAAGACCATGTCGGGCGCGGTCTGGCTCAACCCGGAACAGCTCTCGCATTATGACTATTGGCAGTTCTGGCGGAACACCGACGACCGCGACGTCGGGCGTTTCCTGCGGCTGTTCACCGATCTGCCCCTTGACGAGATCGCCCGGCTTGAGGCGCTCGAAGGCGCCGAGATCAACGAGGCCAAGAAAATCCTCGCTAACGAGGCAACCGCGATGTGCCGCGGCCCCGCCGCCGCGCAGGAAGCCGCCGAAACCGCTCGGCGTACCTTCGAGGAAGGTGCCGCCGGCGAGGCGCTGCCGAGCTTCGCGGTGTCCGACGGCAGCATCCTCATCGTCGATGCGCTGGTGGGGCTCGGGCTGTGCGCTTCCAAGGGAGAGGCGCGGCGCAAGATCGCCGAGGGCGCGATCAAGATCGACGACCAGCCGGTGGGCGACCCTGCCGCCGTTGTTGCGGTAACCGGGCAGGTCAAGATCAGCTTCGGCAAGAAGAAGCACGGCCTGCTCGTCCCGGCCTGAGCGGGGCCCCGCAAGTCTCTGTTAAGCAGCTTTGTTTCAGGCGAATTCACACGCATCCGATATCAGCGAAGACGTACCTCTGGAGTAAGCGGGGCGCGTGTGGGTTTGAGCATCGGCAACCTGGCCATCGCCGACGACCGGCAGGAAATGCGCGACGACGTGCAGTATCGGGCGCGCGCCTTCGGTCCCGATGCCCGCCAGCTCAGCTTCCTGATCGTCAACATCTCGGCGCACGGGCTGATGGCGCGTTGCGAGACTCCGTTCGAAACCGGCGATCGCCTGCGCATCGTGTTGCCCGTCGCCGGGCCGGTCGTAGCCGAAGTGCGCTGGTGGCTCGGGGGACGGCTCGGCTGCCAGTTCGATCCGGCGATCGACCTCGCGACCTATTACGAACTCATAGCGGTGCTGCTGAAGGGCAAATAACCGCGGTCACCCCGCCCGCAGCAACGCCACCGCAGCATCGCGCTCGAACAGATACAGCGCCGTCCGCGCCGCCTCGCCACGCGCCGTCTTCAATCCGCGATCCTGATCCACCAGCAAGCGTGCGTCGGCATTGGCCGCGACGATCAGCGCCTGCATCATTTCCGGCGTGGCCAGCCGGAACGTCTGCTCGCCCGATTGCCGCGTGCCGAGCAGTTCGCCGCCGCCGCGCAGCTCGAGGTCGCGCTCGGCGATCAGGAAGCCGTCATTGGTGTCGCGCATCAGGGCAAGTCTGGCCCGGGACGTCTCGCTGAGCCCGCCGCCGCGCAGCAGCACGCAATGGGACTTGCCCCCGCCCCGCCCGACCCGGCCGCGCAGCTGGTGAAGCTGCGCCAACCCGAACCGGTCGGCATGCTCGATCACGATCAGGGTCGCATTGGGCACGTCGACGCCGACCTCGATTACCGTCGTCGCCACCAGCACCCCGATCTCGCCGCCGGCAAACCGCGCCATCACCGCGTCCTTCTCGGGCCCCTTCATCCGGCCGTGGACCAGCCCGACCTTTTCGCCGAAGCGCAACTGCAGCTCGGCCGCGCGCTGTTCGGCCGCGGCGAGATCGACCTTCTCGCTCTCCTCGACCAGCGGGCAGACCCAATAAGCCTGCTTGCCCGACTCGAGGTGCCGCCCCAGCGCCGCTACGATCTCGGCCAGCCGATCCTCCGAGATCACGCTGGTGTCGATCGGTTCGCGGCCGGGGGGCATCTCGTCGAGTCGGCTGACGTCCATCTCGCCATGCGTCGCGAGCTGGAGGGTGCGCGGGATCGGCGTCGCGGTCATCACCAGCAGATGCGGCGGCACCTGCGCCTTGGACTGGAGCATCAGCCGCTCGGCGACGCCGAAACGATGCTGCTCGTCGACCACCACCAGCCCCAGATCCTTGTAACGAACCCCCTCCTGGAAGATCGCATGCGTACCGACCAATATATCGATCGATCCGTCGGCGAGCCCCATCAAGG
>JASLBO010000225.1 GCA_030146605.1 Sphingomonas sp.
ATCGTCTGGCGCCGCGCGATGTCGCCGATCGAACGGATCGTGACGTTGCCGGTCTTGCGCACGCGCTCGGCGATCGCATCGGTGACGCCGTAGATCTGCGCCGCCTGATCGTCGAGCAACAGGTGATAGTCGCGGAAATGCGGCCCCGAGACGTGCCAGTGGAAGTTCTTGGTCTTGAAATAGAGCGCGAAGCTGTCCGCCAGAGCGCTGTTGAGCGCATCCGCCACGCTTTTGGTGTCGTTGCGATTGAGATCGGTGGGCGTCTGTAGCGCCGCCTTGGTGTCTGCCATCATGTCCTCCGGAAAACGATACGGTTGCCCAACGAGTGCCATATAGGGTTCGCTCCGCGGGCTGCCACGCCAAATGTCGATGAGAGCAATCGGCCCCTTCGATCAGCCGGTCAGCCGCAACGCGCCGATCCCGATGACGATCCCGGCGATGAGGAAGACCGTGGAGGAGGCAATGCGCAGCCACCGCAGGGGCAGCCGGATCCATCCCGCCTCGCCCAGCATCGCGGCCACGAGCGCCACCACGAAGGCACCGAGGGTCGCTCCCGCCGCCGCCAGCCAGGGCGCCCCGCCTGCCGCCAGCGCGAAGGTGAAGAACTGCGTCTGCTCGCCCAGCGCGAGCACGAACACGCCGAGCAGCGGCGTGACCAGCGGCCCGAAGCGCCAGCGATCGAGCCGGCTGGGCAGCCTGGTGCGGATCATTCCGGTGACTGCCCCCGCCAGCAAGGCGACGGCGAGCAGCAGCGTCTGCGCCTCAGGAGTCAGCGTCGGCCCCACTGCTGCGCCCGCCAGCGCGGCAAGCGCGCTCCCCGCGCCATGCGCCACCCCCGCGACGAGCGCCACCGTCAGTGGCCGGCCGAAGCGATCGGCGAGGAGCGCAGTCAGCAGCGCAGGCCGATCGGCGGGCTGGGCGAGCAGCGCAAGGAGCAAGGCGGGGACGAGGACTTCCATGTGTCCGCAAGATACGCCGATATGGTGAACGTCCGCTAACGACCAGCTGGTGGCCGCTCGTCGCACCCCGCCGCTTTGGCCGGCAGCCCGGGCGAGGCGAGCCCGACATTCCAGTTCCACGCGATTCCCGCCGCACGGCGCCGGCAGACCAATGCTTCATATTGCTCGTACATCCCCGGCATCAGCCCGGTCTTCGCCTGTGGCGTCTGCGCGACATGAAGATAGTTGCGCTGCTCGCCATAAGCCGGCCAGCCCTGGCCGGGCGTCCCGCTCTTGGCGAAGCTGGCCCAATGGCCGATCAGCGTGTCGGACAGCGCACGGTCGCTCTCCGGCACCTTTGGCCAGCGCGGCGGGGTGCCGTCGAACGTGCCGAAGACATAGGGTAATTCGCTGGCGTGGAAGGCGTGGAGCCCGGCCGCATCCATCGCCGGATAGCCGTGATCGAACAGATAGAGATAGGCCGGCTGTCCGAGCGCGGTCTGCTTGCGCGCGAGCCGCTCCGCCGTCCAGCCGTAGAGCGCGTCACGCGTCGTCGCGAGGATGCTCTCTCTATAGTCGGCGGCCGGATAGAGGCCGAGGAAGGCGTCGGCGAATTCGCCATAGCGTTCGCGGATCAGCTTCGCATAGTCCGCCGCGCTGTCGGGCGCCTTGGGGGCGAGCATCATCAGCGAGCGGATCTCGCCCTGGTTGAACCCGGCGAGGATCGGCACGGGCGCCTGCCTGCCGCGATCGAAAGCGGTGACCATCTGCTCGGGCAGCACGAAGCCGTCGACTACGCCGAACGGGAAGAAGCCGAGCTTCGCGGCGCCGTCGGTGATCGCCTGCGCGTCCGTCCCCCGCAAAGCCGCGAGATCGGGCGCCTGCATCCCGGCGGCGAGCATCTGCCCCACCGCTTCGCCCGAGGGCGCGCCATAAGCACCCTTCTTCAGCTCGGGCATCGCGACCATATAGGCGCTCTGCGCGATCGCCTTGGCGAACGTGCCGCGCGCCAGCGGCGATTCCATCAGGAACAGCACGCTGAGCCCGCCCGCGGACTCGCCGGCGATGGTGACATTCGCCGGATCGCCGCCGAACGCTGCGATATTGTGCTTCACCCAGGCGAGCGCCGCCATCTGATCGAGCAGCCCGTAATTGCCCGACACCTTTTGCGGTGATTCCTTGCTCAGCGCGGGATGTGCAAGCCAGCCGAGCACGCCGAGGCGATAGTTGATCGAGACGACGATCACGCCCTGCGCCGCCAGCCGCTTGCCGTCGTACATCGGTTCGCGGCTCGAACCGGTGGTCAGCGCGCCGCCATGGATCCAGAAGAACACCGGCGCCTTCTTCGCATCGGCAGGCGCCCAGATGTTGAGCGTCAGACAATCCTCGCTGACCGGCAACGGCTCGGCAGGCGAATAGACCGACTGCGTCTTGCCTTGCGGCTGGACACAGGCGGGGCCGAAATCGGTCGCGGCGCGAACGTCTTTCCAGCGCGGCATCGGCGCCGGCGGCCGCCAGCGCATCCCGCCCAGCGGTGGATGCGCATAGGGAACGCCCCGGAACACCCGAAGATCGCCTTCGCGCTTGCCCCGCACCGCGCCCGACGGCGCATCCACGACGGGCGCCTGCGCCAGCGCCGGGCTTGCGAGGAGACCGGCGGCGATCATGCCCTTGCGGAGAAGCTTCATGCGGCGGCCTTTGCAGTGCGGCGAGGCTCGGCGTGCAGGATGCGGGCGAGCCAGAGGAAAAGCGCGATGGCGATCAGGTAGAAGGGTGTCAGCGTGAAGAGCGCGGTCTGCAGCGAATGCGCCGAGCCCTGTGCCTTGAACCAGTCGCTCGCCGCGCCGACCCAGGTCGGGCCGAGCCCGAGGCCGATGAAGTTCATCACCAGCAGCAGCAGCGCGCCCGAAAGTACACGCTGATCCGGGCGCACTTCCTCCTGCACCAGGGCGACCGAGGCGGAGAGATAGAAGTAATTGAAGAACATCACCACGGTGAGCAGCGCCAGCGCGAGCGGCCAGCCCGGCGCCCAGACAAAGGCGACGTAGAAGGGCAGGGCGATCGCCAGCGACGCTGCAGGGGCCACGGCGTAGGCGGTGCGCGAGGCCCGCGTCATCCGGTCGATCACCCGGCCCGACACGACCATGCCGAGCCCCATGCCGAGCGCGACCGCAAGTGCGTACCAGAGCGCGATCTGCTCGAGCGTCATGCCCTTTTCGCGGATCAGGAACAGCACTGCGAAATTGCCGAGGCCATAGGTGACGAACTGCGTCGCGCCGCTGCCCAGCGCGGCGAGCATCAGCACCGGATGCCTGAAGAACATGACGATCGTTGCCCAGAACGGCGCCTTGGCGACTGCCTGCACCGGCGCCGCATCGGTTGCCCCGCGCTTCGGCTCGCGGACGATCAGCGGCACGATTACGGCGGTGAAAACGCCAATCGCCCCGATCGCTATGAAAGCGTCGCGCCAGTCGAACGCGGCGGCGATCGAGGCGCCGAACGCGATCCCGAGAGCCGCACCGATCGGCGGGCCGAGATTGAAGATCCCGAACGCGGTACCGCGCTTGCCGGGCGGAAAGGTGTCCGAGATGATCGCATAGGAAGGCGGCACGCCGCCCGCCTCGCCGAAGCCCACCAGCATCCGCGCGACGACGAGCTGGGGATAGCTGGCGGCGAACCCGCACGCCATCGTCGCGCCGCTCCAGATTGCGCAGGCCAGCGACAGCACGCCGACCCGGTGGGTGCGATCGGCGAGCCAGCCGACGGGGATCGCGATGAAGCAATAGAAAAAGGCGAAATACAGCCCGCCGATCAGCCCGAGCTCGCCATCGGTGATGTGCAGCGAATCCTGGATCGGCTTGGCGAGGATGCCGAGCAATTGCCGGTCGAGAAAGTTGAGGACATAGACGAAGGTGAGCGTGACGAGCACGATCCAGCGGCGATTGCCGGCGGCCTGAGTTTCCACGCATCCTCTCTCTCGGCGGTTTTGTCCGCCGTTGCCCGGCATCATGCGTGCGCGCCGGCCGCGCTGTCAACACACACTATCACGCGTGTGAATATCCACATCATCGCTTGACGCTCAGCCTGTCTCGCCGGATGGACGGAGGTGTGACGCAGATAGCCAAACCCGTTCGCCGCTCGCGCAAGGCCGAGCAGCGCGCCGAGACGATGGAGCAGATCTACGACGCGGCCGAGGCGCTGTTCTCGCAGCACGGGCTGTACGGCGTGACGCTCAAGGATGTCGCGAAGCAGGTCGGCGTCCACCACACGCTGCTCAATTATTATTTCGCCGACAAGAAGGCGCTGTTCGACGCGGTCTTCGCCCGCCGCGCGGTGGTGACCAGCGAACGAAGGATGCAGGCGCTCGACGCCTATGAAGCCGCAGCCGGCGACAAGCCGACGGTGGAGGGCGCGCTGCGCGCTTTCCTCGACACCGATCTCGACACCTATATCGAGGGCGGCGAGGGGTGGAAGAATTACGCCAAGCTCGGCGCCCAGGTGGCGAACACGCCAGCCTGGGGCGCGGATCTGATGGACGCGCATTTCGATCCCGTCGTGCTGCGCCTGATCGGCCTGCTCAAAAAGGCGCTCCCCGATTGCGCCGAGCAGGACATCTTCTGGGGGTATCACTTCGTCACCGGCGCGCTGATGCTCACGCTGGCGCGCACCGGGCGGATCGACAAGCTTTCCGACGGGCTGTGCCATTCGGACGATTTCGTCGCGGTGAAGGAGCGGATGGCTTCGTTCATGGCGGCGGGATTTCTCGCGATCTGCAAGGGCTGAGGCACCTGTAATTCGCTATCTTGCGAGTGAATATATCGGAGGCTACAAGCTGCACCGATAAGCAAGGGAGAGCGGGATGTCGCTGGCGGGCCGGGTAGCAATCGTGACGGGATCGGGCGGGGGATTGGGGCGCGCGCATGCGCTCTATCTCGCGAGTCGCGGCGCCCGCCTCGTCGTCAACGATCTGTCGCAGGACTCAGCCGACGCAGTCGCCGCCGAGATCCGCGCGACGGGCGGCGAAGCGCTGGCGATCACGGCGTCGGTCACCGATGAAGCGGCGGTCGCCGCGATGGTCGAGCAAGTGCTCCACGCATGGGGCCGGATCGACATATTGGTGAACAATGCCGGTATCCTGCGCGACAAGAGCTTCGCCAAGATGTCGATTCAGGACTTTCGCCTCGTCGTCGACGTCCACCTGATGGGTGCGGCGATCTGCACCAAGGCGGTGTGGGATACGATGCGCGGCCAGGCGTATGGCCGCGTGGTGATGACCACCTCTTCCTCTGGGTTGTACGGCAATTTCGGCCAGGCCAATTACGGCGCCGCCAAGATGGCGCTCGTCGGCCTGATGCAGACGCTGGCGATCGAGGGCGAAAAATACGGCATCCGGGTCAATTGCCTCGCGCCGACCGCGGCCACGCAGATGACGCACGGGGTGCTCTCCGAGGCGAGCCTCGCGTTGCTCGCTCCCGAACTGGTCAGCCCGGGGCTGCTCGCGCTGGTCGGCGACGATGCGCCCAGCCGGGCAATCCTTTGCGCCGGGGCAGGCAACTTCGCCACGGCGCATGTCACGCTGACCGACGGTCTCCATGTCGGCGCAGGCGAAGATGCGGGCGAGCGTGTTATGGCCGCCTGGGACAAGGTCACGTCGCGGCAGGACGAAATCGTGCCAGCTTACGGCTTCACCCAGGCGGAACGCGAAATCGCCAGCGCCGGTGTGGCGGAGCCCGTGGCGGCGATACGATAGCGGACGCGGAAAAGGTCCATCCCGCCGCTCCCGCTTTGTCCGGAAAAGGTCAGCCGGTCGTGGTCCGACCAGTCGAGCATCGCGCCATAGCTGTCTCCGAGCGTGTCGACCGGCACTGATGGCCGGGTTCCTGCGTCATAGCCAAGGGCACCGGGCGCGGCATGGAACAACTCGACCCGCCCCTTGCGGAAATTCGTCGCACGGGCGAACACGATCGTAGCGCCGTCACGCAGGAAGGTGGCGTCGAACTCGTTTGCCCCGGCGCGGTGTTGACGGCGCCGGGCAGTCGCCGGGCAGTCGCCGGGCGGCAACGAAGCCGGCGCGGCTGCGGCGGGCAGTGAACAGGTCGTGCCCGCCCGCGCCCCCGCCGCAATTGCTGGAGAAGAGCAAGGTGCGTCCGTCCGGCGGCGACATCTGCGCGAATTCGACGCGAGCCGCCGGAGCTGCCAGCCCCAATGCCAGCCCCAATGCCAGCCATGCCAGCCATGCCAGCGTAGGCAAGCCGATCATGATCGGCGGACCAGCTCGCCGGTCGAGTCGATTCCCAATGAGTGCCGCCATCGCCCGACCTGGCCTGCTCCCAGCGCGCGCTGCGCGGCGTGATTGCAGACCAGCTGCGCGTTTGCACCGGTCGGCCATCGTGCAGGTCGTCGCCTTCGAAGGCGACGACCCCGTCGGCGAAGCGGTGGCATAGCGGTGTCGTGAAATCGCTCTTCGGATCCCAGGCGCGGACGGTGAGGCCATTCCGCCCCGCCTGGTATGACAAATCAGTTGCACCCCTCGAAAAAGCTGATAATTCTACAAGCTGAGTTTGTATCTCATATTGTGAGATTAAGGGCGAAATAGCCCGATTTCACATCGGACAATGTTCGTCGCGGGGGACAACAGGGACACCCTGGGCCCGCTCCGGATGCGTGCGTGCAAACACGGTGGGAGAGGGGAAAAACATGCTTGATCGATCCAGGTCGCGCGTCCGCATGGCAGCGACTGCTTCGTGGATGGTTTTGGGACTGGTGCTCGCCTGCGGAGGCGAGGCGATGGCGCAGACCACGCCGGCAACCGGCGACCAGGCCGGCGCTTCCGGAACAGCGGACGACGACGATACCGAGGAAGTGCTCGTCGTCGGTTCGCGTGCCAGCCAGCAATCTGCCAATGCGCGCAAGAAGAACGCCCGCACCGCGACCGACTCCATCGTCGCCGACGACATCGGCTCCTTCCCCGATCGCAACGTCGCCGAGGCGATCTCGCGCATTCCGGGTGTCGCGCTGGGCCGCAACGAATTCGGTGAGGGTTCAGAGGTCGCGATCCGCGGCAACGGTCCCGATCTGACTCGCGTCGAGCTCGATGGCGTGGGCATGACCAGCACCACCGGGCTCGCGATTAGCGGCGACAATGCGCGCAGCGCTGATCTGCGCGAGTTGCCCGCCGATCTCGTCAAGAGCATCGACGTGGTCAAGGGCTCCACCGCCGAGATGACTGAAGGTTCGCTCGGCGGCACCATCCAGATCAAGACGCGCACCGGCCTCGATTTTACCAGGCCCTATTTCAGCGTGCGTGCGGGCGGGAACATGAACTCGCTGGGCAAGGAGTGGACGCCGGACTTCAATGGCGTCGCCGCGACCAAGTTCTTCGGCGGCCGCCTCGGCGCGATCGTCAGCGGCAGCTATTCGAAGATACAGAATAACGGCCATAGCTATGAGCAGACCACCAGCAACAACCGCAACTATGCGCGCGATTTCGATTTCGACAATTCGCCGGAGAAGACGTTCGTCTACAATCTCGACACTTTAGGCACCGACCTCGCCGACGTTGCCTTTGCGAACAGCACCGAAACGCCGCGTTCGGTGCTGACCAAATCGATCGCCGCGCAGTCCAAGGCGGATTGCATCGCAGCGTTTCCGCACAATCCGACCGGCACGGGCGTCCAGCGCGCCGAGCGCATTCTAGAGCAGCAGGCCTGCCTCAACCAGTGGAACGACGCCACCCCGTCGCTGATCCGCAATTTCATGAACGAGCAGACCGACGAACGCTATGCGATCGACGCGCGGCTCGACTATCAGTTTGACGATCATCTCACGCTGTTCGTGAAGGGCACCTATACCGGCCGTAACGTCCACGACCAGAACCGCAGCCGTAACCCGGTTTCGCTGTTCAACGCCAATGTCGGTGGCACCTTCATCGATTCCACCGCAGCGACCGATTATCCGCGCATCCGCACAGTTTCGCCCGCGGTTTCCGGCTATTATCTCTACCCCGGCATTCTGGATCAGGGGGCCAGCGACCTCGCCGTCAGCGGCAACGTGCTGAACGTCAACCCGGCGAGCGTCACGGTCGACGAGAACCACAACGTCACGCAAATGACGCTGACCAACAATTCACTGAGCATCGACCAGATCGAGAACCGCATCAAGACGCGCACCAAATTCGCGCAGGCCGGCTTCGAATATAATAACGACCGGCTTGTCGTTGAGGGCTTCGCCGGCTTCACCTCGGCCGAGTCGAGCCGGGGCGACATGCGGACCGCGCGCAACACGCTGTATGGCGACGCTACGCTGACGGTGCAGGAGAACGGCCTGTGGGACATCGAGATGCCCGCCGGCTTCGACGACCGGAACGTCAACAATTATGTCCAGCTTCGCCCGGCGCCCTGCGCCTCCGGCGGCACCAACCCTGCGACCTGCATTGCGCAGGCTGCGGTCGCCGCGACCGTCAATAATCCGGCGACGCCTGCCTATACCTCGAACCAGCTGCCGCTCGTTACGCCGAGCTTCAGTGTCTCCTACTCGCCGGCCCTGGCGGAGACTTCGGAGCGGATCGGGAAGTTCGATGCGAGCTACAAGACCGA
Organism: Sphingomonas sp.; assembly: GCA_030146605.1. Taxonomy (GTDB): domain Bacteria; phylum Pseudomonadota; class Alphaproteobacteria; order Sphingomonadales; family Sphingomonadaceae; genus Sphingomonas. The sequence goes on from JASLBO010000225.1 coordinate 8,534, forward strand.
GGGTCTCCTCCCGTTCGTGACCCGGATCAAGGTCGGCGGCCAGTATCGCAACAGCAAGATCGATCGCTGGGGCAATGGCGGCTACACGGTCAAGGATGCGATCGGCACGTTCGGGCAACCGGGCTATGTGGCGCCGATCGTCGTGCCGAGGGCCATCGTCCGCGGCACGCTGCGCGCCTGCCAGCCGACTGCCACGTCCACCGTGTCGTGCAATTACGGCTTCGTGCAGAACACCAACCTCGGCGAGTCGCGTCAGGGCGTCGACACGCTGACTCCGGAAGAGCTGCGCACGCTGTTCGAGCGCACCACCGAAGCGGCGGGATCGGCGTATTTCGGCGACCTGCCGAATCGGGGTAATCTGCCTGCGGCATGGAACGGCATCCGCACCGACCAGCTCTTCGCCGCGCTCGGCCAGTCGCAGTTCATGAATTTCGACTGCCTCAAGGTCTGCATGGGGACCGATGGCCAGATGTACGATCAGCCGGTCACCCGCACGAGCGAAACGGTGAAAGCGGTCTATGCCATGGCCGACTTTGAACAGGAGCTGCCCTGGGGCCTGAAGTTCAACGGAAATGCCGGGGTTCGCGGCGTGTTCACTTCGGTCGACGGCGAAGGCGTGCTTCAGCTCACCTCGATCCAGACCAACGCCAACTTCAATCCGGCCGATCCCAACAACGCAGGGGGCGTCAACAGCGCGACCTTCCGCCAGAACGTGGCCTTCAAGGGCAAGACCACCGATTGGCTACCCTCGGTCAATCTCAATCTCTGGGGCTTCAACGATTCGATCGTGCTGCGTCTCTATGGAGGCAAAACCGTAGCGCGCCAGCCGATCTCGCGCCTGATGCCCGCGGGCAATTGCACTGTCGACCAGCGCGAGACGCTGGATGGCGACGGCGAGGACATCTACGGTTGCGGCGGCCGCATCGGCAATCCCAACCTTCAGCCGTTTACCGCCTGGAGCTACAATGCCAGCTTCGAATTTTATCCGAACCGCGACACGCTGATCTCGGCGACCTTCGGCAAGCTCGACGTGCAGATCGGCAGCGCGATCACCGCGACGCAGCAATATAGCCCGTTCGCAGGCAGCACCGTGACCGATCCGGTGACCGGCAGGCCGTTGAGCGAGCTCGAGTTCAGCGTCCCGACCTATGCCAACGGCCCGGGCTACAAGCGCAATGTCTGGGAGTTCCAGGCCAAGACCGCGTTCACCTTCCTGCCCTGGTTCCTGAAGAATACCGGTGCCGACGTGAACTATTCCAAGCTGAGCTCGGCTGCGACCAACGGCACGCGCGATCCGCTTTCGGGCGACCTGATGGCGCCGCCGGGCGAAGCCAAATATTATATCAACGCATCGCTGTGGTATGACGACGGCAAGCTCAACCTGCGCGCCGCGGTTCAGAAGCGCAGCCAGGTGTTCAACTGCATCACGCCATGCTCGGGCGGCAACACCACCAGCTTCAACTATCCCGGCGAAGGCTGGGACAATATCCGCCTGCCCTATAATCCGGGCGTGCCGCGCTTCACCGACGGCACGACCTATATCGACGTCAAAGCCTCGTACAACATCACCCGGAACTTCCAGGTCTATCTGGAGGGCCGCAACATGACCCGCGAGGTGACGCAGGTGTCAACCGGCGGCTATGAGGACTTCGCCGAAGGTGCGCCGAAGATCATGCGCATAGCCTATGGTGGCCGCCGCATCATGGGCGGCGCGCGCATCCAGTTCGGCGGAAACCGGTGATGGTGGGGCGCCTCCCTCGGGAGGCGCCTCCGCAGGAACGGGAGGGGACCCGATGAGCGACGGCGCGGCGCGCCTCGTGCAGTTCTCACCCGAACAGGGTGCGGCTTGCGCGCGGCGGCTGCTCGATCAAACGCCGCTCGGCGCGATCGAACTGGCGCGGCCCCCGCTCGAAGCGCTTCCCTATCGCGGCTTCATCGCGGCGCTTCTTGCGAGGCCGGGGTTCAGGCTCGACTTCAATCGCCTCGACCCAGAGGCCGGGCTGGCCCTGGTCTCGGACCGATTGCTGGGTCCCGGTGCTTTCCTCGGCGAGCGCGCGCGCTTTGCCGAGGACATCGCCGCGCTTGCCGGGCTGATGGGGGAGCTGGTCGGTGCGCGCGCCGCGGTGGCGCTGCGCACCTATTTCGCCCCCGGAGACCTGGTCTGGCATATCGACCGGGTCAACCAGGCGCACGCGTTCCGGCTGGTATGGCCGCTGGGCCGGCCCGCGGGCATGCGCGTGACCCCCGCCGACAATATCCACTCTTCGCTCTTCGCCGCCTATATGCGCCGCGAGCACGCGCTGCTCGGGCAGCTGGACACGCGTGTCGCGCGCACCGGAGCGTCGGTGGAAGCGCTATGGGCGCACCGGCCCGCGCAGCTCGCCGCGATGATCTCGGGGCGATTCCCGTTTCTGCGCGATCCGCACGTCGAATATGAAGTCACCCCCGGCGCCGCGAGCATCCACCGGGTCCAGACCCCAAGGCGGGCCGGCAGCTATCACCGGTCGTCCTGGGCCAATCGCCATTCGCCAGGGCTGCAGATCGTGATCACCGCCGCGTCGGATTCGCCGTGATGCGGTACCGCACGCTCGGCCGCACCGGCATCCGCCTGTCGGAACTGGCCATCGGCATATGCGCCCGCGGCGACCCCGACGAAGCGTCCGCGACCGTCGCCCTCGCCTTCGATCGGGGCATCAATGCCGCGCTGGTCGAGGCCGGCGATCCGGCGGCCGCGGCGCTTCTCGCCGGCGCGCTCGCACGCTGGGGTAGCAAGCACGATGTTCACCTCATCGCCCGCGCGACTTCGCCGATCGCCTCCAATCTGCCCTCGCCGCACGTGCCGGCAGGGCAGGCCTATCCCGGCCGCCATCTCCGCGCCGAGGCCGAACGGCTGCTCGCCACGCTCGGCATCGAGCGTCTCGCCTTGCTCCAGCTGCATGCCTGGTGCCCCGAATGGCGCGGCGAAGGCGATTGGCTCGAAACGCTCCAGCGCCTTCGCGACGAGGGCAAGATCGCCGGCTTCGGCGTTTCCCTGTTCGATCATGACGTCGAGTCGGCGCTCGACATCGCCGCCAGCGGCGAGATCGATGCGGTGCAGCTGATGTACAACATCTTCGATCAGGGTGCCGCCGCCGAGCTGCTGCCGCTGTGCGCGAAGCACGATGTCGGCGTCGTCGTGCGGTCGCCGCTTTATTATGGTGCGCTTGCCCCGGCCTTCGCCGCCGGCCGAGCCTTCGCGCGGGACGACTGGCGCACCGACTATTTCTACGAAGATCATCGCCGCGAAACCGCGGAGCGCGTGCGGCGCCTGCAACCCCTGGTCGCGGCACCAGACCGCTCGATCACCGACATGGCGCTACGCTTCAGCCTGTCGCACCCGGCGATCTCCACCGTCGCCGTCGGCATCCACCAGCGCGAGCACCTCCGCGCCAGTCTGGCGGCGCTCGAGCACGGACCCCTCGAGGCCGACCGACACGCGGCGCTGGCGCACCATAAGTGGCTGTGTGCCTGATCGGAGCAGTGTTGGCCGCGCACTAAGGCCGCGATTTCAGCTGAGACTCCAAGTTGCCCTTCTTGCTATCGCTGCGCGGTTTGTGGAGGTAGCGAGCATTTTCTTTAGCGGCGCCTTTTAAAGGGCCACCGTCTCCGCTCCGGAGTAGGTGTCAGGGGAGCTCTCCGTGCGATCTAACCTCCTTTTGAGGATCGGGTGCCTGCGTTACTGCGTGCTCCAATACCACAAACGAGAGCGCAAAAAGCAGTTTGAGATCCGTGCCGCCTACCGAGGCAGCGTGGTCCAGATTATCGGACAGATAACGGTCACATGGGCTACGATTGAGTACATGATTGACTATTTGATCGCGTGGTACCACCCAATCAAAGGCGCTCGCGATATCGCTGCAGAGCAACCGCAAAACTTTGCGAAAAAAATGGATTATCTAAACAAGATGTCCCGCGATCCGGGCTTCACCAATCCCGAGGCTCTACGGGTAATGAGGGTCAGGGCCAAACAACTGAATGGGATGCGCGTAAAACTACTGCACGGCGTCGTTCGCCACCGCCGCCCTATGGGGCTGGATTGGGTTGTTACCGTGCGCGATTTCAAGAAACCGGGGGCACCCACCGAATCCTATAAAGTTACAGATGAGGAACTTCGCACGATCCTCTCAAAAATGCACGAGTTCTCTAGCTCTATATCCCCTTGGATTGCCAAAGTTACCGGCTTGACCAAATAGGCCAGATTGAACACCTCGTCGGTAAGATCGCGACAGGACATCTCACCGTCGCGCTCGAAAAGTCCGACTAGCAACTCAGCGCCACGGTGAGCGTCTTCAAGTGTTCACGGAGGCGCCGGCTGTCCCGAACCAGATGCCATCCTGCGTTGCTCACTCAAGTATAAATTGCCTAATTTTCAGGCACCCGCTCGCATCTGCACAAAAAGTTACCGCGCGGTAACCTCCGGCTGCACGGCCCGCGGCGGAATCCTGCGCTTGGCCATCTGGCACGCCCCTTGCTGATCCGTCCCCGGGGTCAACCGCCAAGAGGGGGCGACATGAAGCTCATCATCGCCATCATAAAACCGTTCAAGCTCGACGAGGTGCGCGAGGCGCTCACCCAGGTCGGGATCGCCGGCATGACCGTCACCGAGGTCAAGGGTTTCGGGCGGCAGAAGGGCCAGACCGAAATCTATCGCGGCGCCGAGTACAGCACCAACATGGTGCCCAAGATCAAGCTCGAGATCGCCTGCGGCACCGACATCGTCGACCGCGCGGTCGAGGCGATCCAGGCCGCGGCAAGCACCGGCGCGATCGGCGACGGCAAGATTTTCGTCCTCGATCTCGGCCAGGCGGTGCGCATCCGCACCGGCGAGACCGACGAGACGGCGCTGTGATGAAGGGGGTCCAGATGAAGCTAGCAACGAAAATTGCCGCCGGGACGGGTCTCGCCCTGTTCGCGGCTCTGCCCGCCTGGGCGCAGGACGCCGCGGCACCCGCCGCCGCGACGGTGATGCCCGACGCGTCGATGGTGAACAAGGGCGATGTCGCCTGGATGCTCGTCTCGGCCGCTCTGGTGCTGATGATGTCGGTGCCCGGGCTCGCGCTGTTTTATGGCGGCCTCGTCCGCACCAAGAACATGCTGTCGGTGCTGATGCAGGTGCTGACGATCGTCTGTGTCGCGTCGCTGGTATGGGTGTGCTGGGGCTATTCGATGGCCTTCACCGCCGGTTCGGGAGCCACCGCGCCGTTCGTCGGCGGCTTCTCCAAGGTGTTCCTGAACGGTGTCAACGCCACG
>JASLBO010000572.1 GCA_030146605.1 Sphingomonas sp.
GGCCCTGTGCAGGTCTGTCAGAAGCGGCGGCGCAGCGAAGCGAGTACCGTGCGATCCTTGCCGAGATAGCAATAGCCCTCGTCGGCAGTGTAGCTGCAGTTGGTGTAGACCTTCTCGTCGAAGATATTGGCGCCGTTCACCGACAGCGACCATTTGCCGTAGCTCAGCTCGAGCATCGCATCGGCCAGCGTCACCGGGTCGACCCGGTAGAGCTGGTCGAAGCTGACCTTGTCGCTCTGATAGCGCACCCCGGCGCCGACCTTGACGCTGAGGTCGCCGCCGAGGGCGAACCGCTTCGACGTCCAGATCGATGCCTGATGCTCGGGCAGATTCTCGCGCCGGTCGCCGCGCTGGCGGCCATCGACCACCAGATATTCGGCGCGGGTGTAGCTGTACGAGGCAGTGACCTCGAGATCGGCCGGCAGCTTGATATTGGCTTCGGCCTCCAAGCCGCGCGAACGGGTCGAGCCGCCCTGGATGAAGTTCTGCAGCTCGTTCGGGTCGGCGATCAGGACATTCTGTTCCTTGATGTCATAGGCCGCGACGGTGAGCAGCATCCGCGACGAAGGCCGGAACTTGACGCCCGCCTCGTACTGGCGGCCGGACCGCGGGACATAGGCCACGCCGAAGAAATTCGATCCGAACACCGGCAGGAACGATTCCGAATAGTTGAAATAGGGCGACACGCCCTTGACCAGATCGGCGATGATGCCGCCTCGGAAGGTCCACGCCTTGTTGGCCTCGAGCTGCACATTGTTCACGTTCGACTGCACATTGTCGTGCCGCGCGCCGAACACCAGCGAGACCCGGTCCCAGGCGCGGATCTGGTCCTGGAAATAGAAGCCGGTCTGCGAATTCTTGGTATCGGTGGTCCAGCCCACGCCGGTGGCGAACGGCACGCCGTACACCGGCGCATAGAGGTTGAGCCCGGGCGCGGCGCCAAAGCCTTCCTCCTTGTCCTCGCGGAATTCGGTATAGTCGAACCCGGTGAGGATCTGGTGCTCCAGGGGCCCGGTGCCGAAGCTCAGCACGAGATTGTTGTCGCTGTTGAGGCCGGTATATTGGGCGCGGTTCAGATACCAGGCGCGGTTGGCGATGGTACGGCCCGCATCGGCATACGCGCCGGCGAAGCCGGTATAGCCGAACACTTCCTGATAGTCGGTGTCCTGCTCGAAGGTGCGGTTGCGGCTGTTGAAGGTGAGATTGTCGCTGAAACGATGCGTCACCAGCAGCGACAGCGCATAATGGCTCGCGCGGGTATGGTTGAAGTCCGGCTCGCCCAGATAGAAATCGTCGGAGATGCGCGTGGCGCCGCTGCCGTCGATGGTCTTGCTGGTCGGCAGATAGGTCTGGCTGCCGAGATTATCGCGCTGATACAGCCCGATAAAGGTCACTTCGGTATCCGGGCCCGGCCTGAGGGTGACCGCCGGCATGACCGTGATGCGGTCGTTCTTCTGCCCCGGCTGCTGCAGATCCGCATCGCGGTACAGCCCGACGAGGCGCGCCGAAACGCCGTCGACGATCGGGCCCGTGACGTCGATCTGCGCCTGCTTATAATCATCGGTGCCGTAGATGATGCCCATCTCGCCGCCGAAATCCTCCTGCGGCCGCTTGCTGATCGAATTGAGGATGCCGCCCGCGCCGCCGCCGCCGTACAAGGTCGACGAGGGGCCGCGCAGCAATTCGGCGCGCTCGACGGTGAAGATCTCCAGCCGCCCGCCATAGATGAAGCCCGGCATGCGGTTGAGGCCGTCGAGATATTGCTCGGCGCCGGTGCCGCGCACGGCGAGGAAATCGCCGCGGGTATCGACGCCGTTCAGCTCGCTGGTGGCACCCGCGCTGTAGCGGATCACGTCCTGGAGGTTAACGGCGGCGCGATCCTGGAAATCCTCGGCGGTGATCACGCTGATCGACTGCGGGACCTGGGTCAGCGGCGTATCGGTCTTGGTGCCCGAAAGCGCGCTGCCGGTCACGACGATGTCATCTTCGACGGGCACTTCCTGCGTATCCTGGGCCATTGCCGCATTGGACCAGGCGATCACGCCGCAAGCCGAAAGCAGCGCAAGCCGCAGTCGCCTCGCTCGTAGGGAACCGCTTAGTTCGAACTGCCGTGTCATATGCCACCCCTTGTCTAGTCGTTGCCGATGCCGGCCTGCGGTGCGTTGCGCGAGCCAGTCCTCCCATCGGCATTCAACAACAGGCGCGCGGACACGCCACGCGCAAATCAGGGTAAGCAAGGAGTGAAGACGGGTAAGCGCGCCAGGGAGAACGGGCGTCAGGGCGCGGGCGACCGGGCTCCGGGGAGGAAACCCCGTTCGCGCGAGACCCGCACGGCTTCGCGACGCTTGTTGACTCCGATCTTCCGGAAAACCGATTTGAGGCGATACTTTACCGTATCCGGCGACATGCCGATCAGCCGGGCGATCTCCTTGTTCGAATAGCCCTGGCTCAGATGCGCGAGGATCGTGGTTTCGGCATCGTTGAGCGCATCGTCGGCAACCGGAGCGGCGGGCCGGGCGGCGACCGCGCGCGCGAGATTGCGCAGGAACTGGGCGCGGAAACGATCGATCCGGGGTGCGCCGCCCAGCGCAGCGTCGACCAGCTCGCGCGAAAAGCGCCGCGCGTCGACGAGCGGGCGGACCACGCCCTGGAACATCGCCACGCCTACCGCCTCGTCGAAACAAGCCTGCGCGCGGGCGGCGTCCCCGGCCTGGCGGAGGCCGTATGCACGGAGCAGGTTGACGTCGATCAGCAGCCGGCCGGCGCCGTGCTGGCTGGCCCAGCGGTGCATATGCGCGAGATCGACAAGCGCAGTCGCGGGTTCGCCGCCCAGCAGATGCAATTGCGCGCGGCACATGGCGGCGGCGACCGCCACGGCGCGATATTGCGGCGATTCCTCGCGCATCGGGGCGGCGAGCGAGTCGAGCCCGATGCGTTCGGCCAATACCTTCGCGGTGGCGATGTCCGGCGCGTGATGGAGCAGCAGTTCGAGCTCGCACAGATCGGTGAGCAAGGTGAGCTGGTGGAAGCGCCGCCGTTCGGCGGTGCGCCGCGCGCGCTCGAGCAGCGCTAGCGCCGCCGCGAGCGCCCCGTCGCCGGCCGCGGCGCGTGCGGCAGTGAAATAAGCGGCGGCGTAGACATCGACCCAGCCGTCGAACAATTCCATGTGC
>JASLBO010000430.1 GCA_030146605.1 Sphingomonas sp.
CAAGGGCGACCCCTTCGGCCGCTCGCCGGCGATCCTCACCTATGACAACGAGGCGAAGAAGATCGTCGATCAGGATCCGCGCGTGTGGGTCGCGGGGATGAGCGACGAGGGCGGCGGCGGTTCGTGGGTCGCGGCGATGATGAAGCAGCTCGACAACCCCGATCCGGCCGAAGTCGCCAAGCTGGAACGCGTGGTGACCGAGACCGTGGTCGGCAACCTCCAGGTCGCCGACGGTCCGCAGGCCGGCGCGGTCAAGAAGAGCCTGTTCTATTACGACCCGGTCAAGTTCCCCAACCTCTACAAGGACCCCGACAAGTGGAAGTCGTGGACCTCGTGGAAGGAGAAGGACGCAAACGATCTCGGCCGCGCCTATAACTATCCGCATGTCGCGATCGGGCATTGGGTGCTCTATCGCACCGCCCGCAACCACCCCGGGCTGGTCAAGACCCACGACTGGCGCTGGTATCTCGACAAGGCCTATATCACCACCGTCGCGATGATGCGCGACGCGCCTTATTATGCCGAGTTCGGGCTGATGGAGGGCGACGTCTTCGTCGACATCCTCAAGGACCTCAAGCGCGAGGGGCTGACTGCCGAGGCCACCGAGATGGAGCGGCTGATGAAGAAGCGTGCCGATCACTGGCGCACGCTCAAATTCCCGTTCGGATCCGAAATGCCGTGGGATTCGACCGGCCAGCCCGAAGTCTATGCGTGGATGCGCTATTTCGATTACCAGCCGCAGGCCGACGTCACCCGCGAAGTGATCCTCGGCTATGATCCGACGATCCCGAGCTGGGGCTATAACGGCAATGCCCGCCGCTATTGGGACTTCCTCTACGGCGGCAAATATTCGCGGATCGAGCGCCAGATCCACCATTACGGCTCGGCGCTCAACGCCGTTCCGCTGTTCGACGCCTATCGCCAGAACCCCAACGACCTGCATCTGCTGCGTGTCGCCTATGGCGGAATGATGGGCGGGATCACCAATATCGACCAGACCGGCTTCTCGTCCGCGGCGTTCCACGCTTGGCCCGACATGATGAAATGGGATCCGCTCAGCGGCGATTACGGCATGGGCTTTTACGGCCACGCGCTGACCGCCGCGACTTATCTGGTGAACGACCCCACCTTCGGCTGGCTCGGCTTCGGCGGCGACGTGACGCTCGGTAAGGACGGCGTGCAGGTGCAGCCCAAGGACGGTGCGCGGTCGCGGGTCTTCGTCGCGCCGGCGGGTGCGTGGATCACGCTCGATGCGGGCAAGATCGCCAACGTCACTTACACGCCCGTAAACGGCGCGATCATGCTGATGCTCGATCCGGCCACCGCGACGACGCCGACCGCGCGTTTGCGGATCGAGACGACGATCCCCGGCGCGAAGACGCTGAAGCCTTCCACAGGCACGCTGGAGCGCGACGGCTACACCATCCCGCTCGGCACCGCGCCGACCTTCGTCAAGCTCAGCCCGCGCTGATGCGCCTTTTCGCTCTCGGGGTTGCGCTGGTCCTCGCCGGCGGAAGCGCGCACGCGGCGCCCGCCTGCGTCGCGGGCAAATGGTCGCCGGTCGCCGCCAACCCCGCCGACCCCAATGCGAAGCTGCCGCTGCGCTACGAGACGCCGCATTTCGCTTTTCACTGGTCGGGCGAACTCGTGTCGTCCGAAATTGCAAAGGCGGCCGGCGAACACCTTGAATATGTCTGGTCCTATTTCCTCGGCACGCTGGACTTTCCCGAGCCCGATTGCGGCACGGCGGCGAAACGCAAGGCCAATGTGTTCATCGATGCCAGCTACGGGCTGACCGGCGGGGTCGACGATGCCGGCAATATCGGCATGTGGATCGGGCCCGGCGGGCTCAAGGACCGTTTCGGCCTCGCGCACGAGCTGACCCATTCGCTGCAGGGCGGCACCGGATCGTTCCGCGACACACCTTATGGCGGCTGGCTGTGGGAGAGCCATGCCAACTGGATGACCACCCAGCTCCCCGAATTCCGCGGCAACACGCATTGCTCGGTGCTGTCGGTCAACTATCCGCATCTCTATTACGGCTCGAGCCGGGTGCGCTACTGCAACTGGCAGTTCCTCGAATATCTCAAGAACCGCTTCGGCTATGCCGTGGTCAACGACATCTGGCGCAAGGCCCCGAAGCAGGGGACGCCGGGCGCCGGGCAGGCCGATCCGGTCGAAGTGCTGATGCGCAATCGGGGCTGGACGCTGTCGCAGCTCAACGACGCGTTCGGCGACTGGGCGATGCACAATGCCCATTGGGACTATACCAACCCCGACGGTTCGGATCAGGGCGCGGTCTATCGCCGCGACTATGGCGGATACGAACCGCAGCTCGGCGATCGGCTGCTGCGCACCACCATACTCGACCCGCTCGATCTGCCCCGGCGCCGCTTCGCAGTGCCCGCGGCATGGGCCCCGCAACGCTGGGGCTACAATATCGTCAAGCTCCACCCCGATGCCGACGCGGCCAGCGTAACCGCTACGTTCCGCGGCGTGGTTCAGCGCGCCGCAGCCGCGATATTGCCCGGCCTCGCCGACGAGCCGACCACCCTCCCCGCGCCCGCCTCGGACTGGCGCTGGGGACTGGTCGCGGTCGATGCTGCGGGCAAGAGCCGCTATTCGCCGCTCCAGCGCGGTGCCGACGGCATGGCCACGATCACGGTCCGGCCCGGCGATCGGGGCCTGTACATGGTCGTCGTCGGCACGCCATCGCAATTCCACCATATCCGCTGGGAACAGCCTTATCATTCGATCTACCGCTATCCGTGGATGGTCGAGTTTGCCGGCGCGATGCCGGAAGGCCCCGGGTCGATCGCGGGCGGCCGGCAGCACCCCAATGGCGGCGGCTGGATCGCGGCCGCCGCCACCGTCGATGCCACTGCCTATGTCGGCCCCTATGCACGGGTGCTATCGGGCAGCGTCCGCGACGAGGCCCGCGTCGAGGACCACGCCGTGGTCGACGGCGGCCAGTTGCTCGGCAAGGCGCGCGTCTCCGCACTTTCGGCGATCCGCGGCAACACGATCGTGAAGGACGACGCACGGGTGGCTACGACCTTCCTCGGCATCGGCGAATATGAGAAGAACATCGTCCTCTCGGGCAATGCGCAGCTGATCGGCGATGTCGAGCAGCGCGGCGCCTCCTTTGCCCATGGCGTCTTCTCCGGCTTCGTCGATCAGGCGACGGTGGGCGATCCGAAACGCGGCGCCGGGCTGACAAGCGCTCCGCCCGACGTCACCGCCGCCCCCAACTATGTGTGGCGTAAATGAGCATCGAGGTCACCGCCCCGCGCGCGGGCCTCGCCGCCCACCCAAAGGGTCTCGCCTATCTCGCGGCGACCGAACTCGCGGAACGCTTCTCTTATTACGGGATGACGGGGCTTCTCGCGCTCTATCTCGTCAAGCAATTGCTCCTCCCCGATCACGCCGGCCAGGTCCTCGGGCTGGCGCAGTTGCGCGAACTGTTCGAGTTCCGCGGCCCCATCTCGAACCAGGCGTTCGGCTCGCTGATCTTCGGCTGGTATAGCGGGCTCGTCTATTTCACGCCGATCCTCGGCGGGCTTCTCGCCGATCGCTGGCTCGGCGCGCGGCGAACGGTGATCCTCGGCGCATCGCTGATGAGCGCGGGCCATCTCGCAATGTCGTTCGACACGACCTTCCTGATGGCGCTGGTGATGCTGATCCTCGGCTCGGGCTGTCTCAAGGGCAACATCTCGGCGCAGGTCGGCGCGCTCTATCCGCCCGAGGCCGAATCGCTGCGCGCCCGCGGTTTCACGCTCTTCTCGACCGGCATCAACATGGGTTCGGTGCTCGGCCCGGTGGCGACGGGAAGCGTCGCGGCATTGTTCGGGTGGCATGCCGGGTTCGCCCTCGCCGCCGCAATCATGCTGATCGCGCTGCTCATCTACCTTGCCGGGCAGCATCATCTGCCCGACCCCCGGCCGAAGCGCGCCGATCGTGCCGCCCTGCCGCCGATGACGGCCGAGGAGCGCCGCCGGACCTGGGCATTGCTGGCCCTGATCGCGCTCACCATCCCGGCGAACATCGCCTATCCGATGATCTGGAATATCGGCGTCGTCTGGGTCGATCAGCATGTCGATCTGCTTTCGCCGTTCGGGAGCGTTCCGGCGAGCTGGTTCAATTCGATCGACGCGTTTTCGAGCATCGTCGTTGCCGCCCCCTTGATAGCGCTCTGGACGTGGCAGGCACGGTGCGGCAGCGAGCCCGGCAGCATCACCAAGATCGCGATCGGATCGGCGATCGTCGGCATCGCCGCCCTGCTGTTCGCCGCCGGGGGCCTCGCCGCCTCGGCGGACGACCAGGTATCGGTCTTCTGGGCGCTCGCCGGCTATGCCGGGATGGGTGTCGCGTTCATGTGGTTCTGGCCGATCCTGCTCGCCTTGATCTCGCAGGCCGCGCCGGCAAAGGTCAATTCGACGCTGATGGGCGCCGCGTTCCTGTCGCTGTTCGTCGGTTCGACGCTGATGGGCTGGGTCGGCAGCTTCTACGATCAGATGAGCAATGCCGCATTCTGGACACTCGACGCGGCGATCGCCTTTGGCGGGGCGCTGCTGATCTTCCTCGTCCGCAAACCCTTGCAGCGCGTGCTCGACCCTCTGGCCAAAAATTGAGAATAGAAGCCTCGCGGCTCGACGCGCGTCTCAGTCTTCGGTCTTGGTGAAGAAGCTTTCGATCACACGCGGGGTCAGCCGTGCAGGCCGTAGCGTCTCGGCATCGAGACAGCACCAGCTCGACTTGACCTCGGCGAGCACTTCGGAGCCGCGCCTGATCACGGTCTCGTAGAAGGCGCGCGCACCCTGCACCTTTTCGAGCAGCACGGTGGCGACGACATCGTCTTCGAAGAAAGCCGGGCGGCGATAGGTGATCTCGTGCTTGAGCGCGACCCAGAGATGCTGCGCAACCGCATCGGGCGGAGCGAGCCCGCGCCAATGGCTGATCACCGCCTCCTGCACCCACTTCAGATAGCTGGCATTATTGACATGCCCCATGAAGTCGATGTCCTCGCGGGCAACGTCGATTGGAAATTGATATGGGCGCGCAGTACCTTGCATGGCTGTGAACCTATCACCGGAGGCGGTTCGCAGCGAGCGGAATCCGTCGGAAGCTGCAAAATCGCGCGCTTCGTCTCGATCTACGCGTTCCGTAGCGGCAGGTTGCGAGGCAAGACCGGCTTGCCCCGGCCGCCTTCACATTGCGCGGGCAGAAAGGCTAGCCGAAACGGTGCGGCGCGTAGCGAAGCGGGTCGATAGCCGCGACCTCGGGCGCAGGGGCCCGCCCCAGCAGCAGCGCCGCCGCGAGCTTTGCCGCCGCAGGGGCGGTCTGGATGCCGAATCCGCCCTGCCCGGCGCACCAGAACAAGCCCTCGACCTGCGGGTCGAAACCATAGACCGGCAACCGGTCGGGCGCGAAGCTCCTCAGCCCCGCCCATTTGTGCTCGAGTGCGGCGACGCGCCAGTCGACCGCCTGCTCGAACCGGTCGATCGCCATCGCCACGTCGATCTCCTCCGGCGCGGCGTCGCCGGGATCGCAGGCGATCTCGTCATGGGGGGTCAACCATAGCCGCCCGCCCGGCTCGGGCTTGAAATAGAAGCTTCCGCCGATATGCGCGACGTGCGGGCAGCGCGGCGGCGGCGCCGGATCGGTGCGCAGCTGGAGCATCGTCCGGCGATAGGGCTGGATCCCGAGCCGCCGCGCCCCGACAATCGCCGCCACCGGGTCGGCCCATGCCCCTGCGGCATTCACGACGATGTCGGCCTCGAACCGTCCCGCGCGCGTTTCGAGAAGCCAGCGGCCGCCGGTACGAACCGCGCCCTCGAGCCCGGCAGAGACGGCGAGCGCGCCGCCCGCCTGGCGCGCGGCGGCGAGGCAGGCGGCATGAAGCCCCCCGACATCGATATACTGGCAGCTCGGCTCGTAGACGCCCAGCGTCCATTCGGGACGCAGCCCCGCAACGGCCACGCGCGGGTCGACTGCCTGCAGCGCCACGCCCGAATCTTCGAACCTGTCGAGCAAGGCTTCGATCTGCGCCTGCTCCGAAGCGCGGCCGATATGGAGCGAGCCGAGCGGCTCGAGAAAGCCGCCGGCCGCCAGCAACGGACCCGAGGCAGTGGTGAGCGGCTGGATGTCGGGGCCGCCATAAGTCTCCGACCAGAAGGCGGCCGAGCGCCCGGTGGCGTGATAGCCGGGCTGGTCCTCGGCCTCGAGCAGCAGCACCCGCGCATGCGGCGCCACCTCGGCCGCAAGGCTGGCACCGGCGATGCCCGCCCCGACGATCGCAATGTCGTAGCGGCTCACGCCAGCGGTGCCCGCTTCGCCAGAAACGCGTCGATCTCGCCGAGCGCACGGTCGCGCACGGCATCGACCTCGCGGAGTATCTCGTGCGCACTTTCCTTGCCGAAGCTGACGAGATGGACGTCAGGCAGGCTCGGCGCGAGCGCCAGCGCGGCGCGCGCATCGATCAGCCCGTCATGCACTGCGACGAGCATCAATAGCGGCACGCGCATCGTCTCAAGCCGGGGATCGGCGGCGAGTTCGCGCATCGAGCGGAAACCCTCGATCACCCAGCGCCAGCTCGGCGGGCCGGTGAGGATCGACGGATCATGCGTCTGCCACCAGATCTCGTCGGCATAGCGATCGGGATCGTGGGTGAGCAGCGAGGCCCGCGTCTCGGTGGTATAGGGCTTCTCATTGCCCTTCCAGGCCGGGCGCGACGGATCGCCGAGCCCTCCCAGAAACCGCGCGGCACGTTCGGCGAAGCGGCCGAAGATGCCGGGCTTGAACCCGAGCATCGGCGCGACCAGCACCGCGGCATCGGGCGCGATCACACCCTCGACGAGCCCGCGCAGCACGAGATGACCGCCCATCGAATGCCCAATCGCGACGCGCGGGCCCGGATTCGTTTGGGTCCAGCGGGACCAAAAGTGACGAAGGTCGTCCACATAATCGGCATAGTCTTCGATGTGGCCGCAATTCTTCGCGGGCGTCAGCCGGCCCGAGCCGCCCTGCCCGCGCCAGTCGAACGACGTCACGTTCCAGCCCGCCGCATGCCAGTGCGCGAAGCTTTCGAGATACTTCTCCAATATATCGCCGCGCCCGCCCTGGAACAGGATCGAGCCGCGTGCTGGCCCCTCGGCGCGCCAGTCGAACACGCGGTGTTCCCAGCCATCGGGTGCGGCCCAGCGATCGATGCGCGCACCGGCCGGAAGCGAGCGGCGGTCTATACGGGAAGTTGCCATGGGGGTTGGTTACGTTTTGATAAGCCATCCCGTCTAGGTCTCAGACGGGATGGGGGACGTGTTTCTTACCTTGTTGCTGAGCGCGCTCGGCCTGCTCCTGCTCTCCGCGGGGATCGAGGACGCACGTTCGCGCAACATCGCCAATTGGAAGAACGCCGCGATCGCGCTGCTCGCGCCGCTCTGGTGGTGGGCCAACGACCTGGCTCTCTGGCCCGACGTGGCGGTCCAGTTCGGCATCGCCAGCCTCGTCTTCGCCTTTTTCGCCGGCGCCTATGCGCTGGGACAAATGGGCGGCGGCGACGTCAAGCTGCTCGCCGCGCTGGCGCTGTGGCTGCCCGCGCAGCCGCTGATCGGCATGCTGGTGCTGATGTCGCTCGTCGGCGGCGCGCTGACGCTGGTGATGCTGATGGAGCGCTGGACGCAGCTTCGTGGCGGGATCGCTGCGCTGCCGTGGCGGACAATCGCGCCTGCGGCATTCGGCCTGGTTGCGCTGCTCATACTCGCATGGGCGGCCTGGCCGCACTTCCTCGTCCTGGTCGCGATCAACCCGATACTGGCTGCACTGGGCGTGATGATCGCGCTGATTTCGGTCGGCGTGGGACTGATCGCCGCGATGCGCGCGGCGCGGCGCGGCGGGATCGTTCCCGAGACGCCATACGGGGTCGCCATCGCGATTTCGACGCTGCTGGTATTTCGCGAACCGATTTTTAACCAGTTTACGTGATGCTTAACGCCGGCGCACTCGACCGGCCATGTTATTGAAAAGGCTTGAAGCGAAATGGATGCACGCAAGCTCATTCTGCTCGTAGGCGCACTCGTTGTGGCCGCGATCACCGCGTTCATGGCGCGTAGCCTCGTGCTGGGCACGCCGACGCGCACCGCGGGCGCCATTCCGACCGCCGCTGCGCCGCTGAACACCACCGAGGTGATGGTCGCGACCCGCGCCTTGCCGGTGGGCACGATCCTCGACGCCACCGCGTTCAAATACGTGGCCTGGCCGAAGGAACTCGTCGACGGCGCCTATTACATCAAGGGCGAATCCGAGCCCGCCAAGCTGCAGGGCACGGTCGTCCGCTTCGCCATTCCCGCGGGTCAGCCGATCACGCAAGGCGCGCTGGTCAACCCCGGCGACCGCGGCTTCCTCGCCGCCGCGCTGGGGGCCGGCATGCGCGCCGTCACCGTTCCGGTGTCATCCCAGGGCGCCAATGTGTCGGGCTTCGTCTTTCCAGGCGACCGTATCGACCTGATGCTCACCCAGTCGGTCGCCGGCGGCGGCGACGGGCCGCCGCTCAATGCATCGGAGACGATCCTGCGCAACCTGCGCGTTCTTGCCACCGACCAGAAGACCGACAAGCAGACCGACGACAAGGGCAACACCGTCGTCACCACCTTCTCGACGGTCACCGTCGAGGCGACTCCCAAAATCGCCGAGCAGATCGCGGTCGCGCAGAAAGTCGGCGAGCTCTCGCTGTCGCTGCGCTCGATCGCCGACAACCAGGGCGAGCTCGAGGAAGCCATTGCGAACGGGGACGTGGATGTTCCCGCCGACGGCGATCCGAAGAAGGAAAAGGAAATGCTGGCGCGCGCCGCGGCCCGCCCCACGCAAAGTCGTGGGGGCTTCTCCACCGGGGCAGACGTGTCGCGCTTCCAGCGCAGCACCGTTCCGGGCCGGGCCGAGGAACCGAAACCAGCCAGTCAAGTCGCGACCCCCGCTCCGGGCGGCGCGGAGAAGAGCAAAGGTCCGGTGGTCACTGTCGCCCGAGGCAACAGTGTTACCGAAGTCGAGGTCGGGGGCAGGAATTAAGATGCGCAGCAAGACACTCCTGAACCGGGCGCTCGGCGCCACGGTGATGGCGGGACTGGCGATGAGCCTGCCTGCCGAAGTAATGGCCCAGTCGCGCGCGAAAGCGCGCGTGGCGAACCTCCCGGTGGGGACGCAGCGCCCGACGCGTGAAGTCCTGCTCTCGGTCGGCGAGGGCGAACTGATCACGCTGCCTTCGAACGTCTCCAGCGTCTGGACCTCGAACCCGGGAGTGGCCGACGTCTATGTGACCAACCCCCGCCAGATCCACTTGTTCGGCAAGGATTTCGGCGAGGCGACGATCTTCGCGACCGCCCCCGGCGGCGGCGTCGTCTATTCAACCAATGTCCGCGTCGCGCAGAACGTCACCTCGATCGATCGCATGATGAGGGCAGCGATGCCCGGGGTCGACATCACCATAACCACCGTCGGCCAGCTCGCGGTGCTCAACGGCACCGTCGCCTCGCCTGCCGAGAGCGAGGAGGCACAGCGCTTCGTGCTCTCCGCGCTCAATCCCGGCATCAACGTCTCGGAGCCGGGCGCCCAGCTCAAATTCATGGTGATGAACCGCCTGCGCACGGCGACGCCGCTGCAGGTCAACCTGCAGGTGCGCTTCGCCGAAGTGAGCCGCAGCTTCATGAAGAATGTCGGGGTCAACATCGGCACGCGCGACCAGACGGGGGGCTTTTCGTTCGGCCTCGCCACCGGCCGGAACCCGGGCGCGTTCACTGCGGCCGACCTCGCCCAGTTCCCGACCGCGGAAATCCCGGTTCCAGGCGGCGGCGTCATCAGGGGACCCTATGACCCGTCGACGGGGCAGTTCATCAATCCGCGCAGCACCTCGGTCACCAACATCGCCAAGGGATCCGATTTCTCGACGCTCGGCCTCGCCGGAAAGCTGCTCGGGATCGACGTGCTTTCGGCGATCGATCTGGGCGAGACCATCGGCCAGGTGACCACCCTCGCCACGCCGAACCTGACCGCTCTTTCGGGTGAGACGGCGACGTTCCTCGCCGGCGGCGAAATCCCGATCCCGATCTCGCAGGGACTGGGCGCGACTTCGATCGAGTACAAGCAATATGGCGTCAGCCTGGCGTTCACGCCGACCGTGCTCGCCGACGGCCGCATATCGATGCGCGTCCGGCCGGAAGTGTCGCAGCTCTCTTCCGCAGGCGCCGTTCAATTCAACGGGATCAGCGTCCCCGCACTTACCACCCGTCGCAGCGAGACTACGGTCGAGCTTGGCTCGGGCGAGAGCATGGTGATCGGCGGCCTGCTGCAGAATTCGCACAACAACTCGATCAGCAAGACCCCCGGCATCGGCGACATCCCGATCCTCGGAACGCTGTTCCGTTCGAACGGCTTCCAGCGCAACGAGACCGAGCTGGTGATCGTGATCACGCCGTATCTGGTGAAGCCGGTAAACGCCAACCAGATCGTGCTGCCGACCGACGGCTATCGCGCGCCCAATGATCTGGAGCGCATCATCGGCGGCCAGCTCAATGCCAGTTCCGGCGCCGACCGGCCCAAGCCGATGATGGCTCCGGGCAACGCGACCCCCGCAGTCGGGGCCTTCGCGCCCGGGCCCGGGCTGCCGGCACCGTCCAATCGCGCCGTTCAGCCTGCCAAGGCTCCGCCCGCTCCCTCGAAGCCGAAAAAGGGTGGCAGCGCCGCCCCCGGCTTCGGCTTCTGATGTCCTGAGGAGATCGCAATGTTGTCGCGCTTCACTCCCCTCCTCCTCGCTCCGATCGCGCTGTTGAGCGCGTGCGGAAGCTATAATGGCGGCCTCGAATCGGCGAACCAGCCCGTGGTCGAACGAAACGATTATGTGTTCGACGTGCAGACCCAGGACCGGGGGCTCGCTGCCGGCGAAAGCCAGCGCCTCGCGGGATGGCTCGGTTCGATGGGGCTTCGCTATGGCGACCGCCTCGCGATCGACGACAGCGGCCAGAACGACGTGGCCAAAAGCCAGATCGCCGATCATGCCGGCCGCTATGGTCTGCTGCTTTCCGACCAAGTGCCCGTGACGGTGGGCGAGATCCCCCCCGGTGCGGTTCGCGTGGTCGTCACCCGCACTACGGCCAGCGTGCCGAACTGTCCGGACCATTCGCGCATGTATCAGCCCGATTACTCGGCCAGCACCAGCTCGAACTTCGGCTGTGCGACCAACAGCAATCTCGCCGCGATGGTCGCTGACCCGGCAGATCTGGTGCGTGGCGCGCCGGGTTCGCCGCTCACCGATTCGGCGACTTCGAGCAAGGCGGTGAACGCCTGGCGCCGCGCGGTACCGACGGGCGCCGGCGGCACTGCGGTCAAGGCCGATACTGGAGGCACCAAGTGAACGCGCCCTTCAACCCGTCACGCACCGCCCATCGCGAGCCGTTCATCGCCTTCGTCTGCGACGAAGCTACGGCAGAAGCCCTGCGGCCGATCGCCG
Source organism: Sphingomonas sp. (assembly GCA_030146605.1). Taxonomy (GTDB): domain Bacteria; phylum Pseudomonadota; class Alphaproteobacteria; order Sphingomonadales; family Sphingomonadaceae; genus Sphingomonas. Next base: position 11,495 of record JASLBO010000430.1, read on the forward strand.
TCGAGCTCGGCTGGTCGCCCGAGAAGGTCAACAAGGGCGGGCTGCGCAACGCAGTCCAGACCCTGTCGGTTTCGGCGAGCCCGAACGTGCTGTTCGTCGACCTTTCCGAATCGGGCGATCCGCTCAACGACATCAACGCGCTCGCCGAGGTCTGCGAGCCGGGGACGATCGTGATCGCATCGGGCCAGGTCAACGACGTGCGTCTCTATCGCGACCTCGTCGCGAGCGGCATCCACGATTATCTGCTCAAGCCGCTCAATCCCGATGCGCTGCGCGACACCTTCGCGCAGGCGCAGACCTCGCTCAACGCGCCCAAGCAGACCGAGTCCGGGAGCGACGTGCCGCATTGCGCGGTCGCCGTCATCGGCACGCGCGGCGGCTGCGGCGCATCGACGATCGCGACTTCGCTCGCCTGGCTGCTGAGCGACAAGCACGTGCGGACCACGGCGCTGCTCGACCTCGACGTGCATTTCGGCACCGGCGCGCTCGCGCTCGATCTCGAGCCGGGCCGCGGCCTGACCGACGCGATCGAGAATCCCAGCCGCATCGACGGGCTGTTCATCGAACGTGCGATGGTGAAGGCGTCGGAACGCCTCGCCGTCCTGTCGGCCGAGGCCCCGATCAACGCACCCGTCCTGACCGACGGCGCCGCTTTCTACCAATTGCAGGAAGAGATGCGCAGTGCGTACGAATGCACCGTCGTCGATCTGCCACGCAACATGCTGGTCAACCATCCGCATCTGATCACCGACGTCCAGGTGGCGGTGCTGGTGACCGAGCTGACGCTGGCCGCTGCCCGCGACGCGATCCGCATCCTCAGCTGGTTCAAGTCGAACGCGCCGCAGACGCAGGTCATCGTCGTGGCGAACAAGGTTCAGCCGCAGGCGGTGCTCGAGATCAGCCGCAAGGACTTCGAGGGCTCGATCGAGCGCAAGATCGACGTGCTGATCCCGTTCGAGCAAAAGGCGGCCACACAGGCGGCCAAGCTCGGCAAGCCGCTCTCCGAAGTCGGCAAGTCGGTCAAGTCGCTGGCGCCGCTCGGCGAACTCGCGACGCGGATCATCGCGATCACCGATTCGGGCGAACGCGACGACAAGTCCGCGAAGCCGGCCAAGGGCGCGAAGGGCAGCTCGCTGTTCGACAAGATCAAGGTCAAGATGCCGTCAAAGGCGAAAAAGTAATCATTCCGTGCCCATGATGGGCGCGGGATACAGGTTTGGAGGCACCTCGGCGTGGAATTGCTGCCGGTTTTGATGCTTGGCGGAGGCACCTTCCTGGTCCTCTCGCTGATGGTGCTCGCTTTGTCGGGGCCGTCGGTGGCACGCGCGAGTGCGCGCCGGTTGAACGGCCTGCGCGAGCGCCATGCCGGCACTGCCGGCGCGGTGGCGATGGAAGCGCAGATCCGCCGCGTCACCAGCAAGGGGGCGAGCGGCATGGATATCGCCGCGTCGCGCTTCCTGCCCAACCCGGCATTGCTCCAGAAGCGCCTCAACATGACCGGCAAGAACTGGTCGCTGAGCCAATATGGCATGGTCACGCTGGGGCTGATCGTGGTTCCCGCCGCGTTGCTCTATCTCAAGGGCGCACCGGTCTGGCTGGCGCTGTTCATCGGCCTTTTCATCGGCGTCGGACTGCCGCACAAGGCGGTGAGCTTCTTCATCGCCCGGCGCATCGGACAATTCACTTCGAAGTTCCCCGATGCGATCGATCTGCTCGTGCGCGGCCTGCGTTCGGGTCTGCCGATTACCGAGACGATGGGCGTCGTCGGCCAGGAAGTACCAGGCCCGGTCGGCGAGGAATTCCGCGCCGTCTCCGACAAGATGAAGATCGGGCGCACGCTCGACTCCGCGCTGCAGGAAACCGCGGACCGGCTCGGCACGCCCGAATTCCAGTTCTTCACGATCACCATCGCAATCCAGCGCGAGACCGGCGGCAACCTTGCCGAGACGCTCGGCAACCTCGCCGAAGTGCTGCGCAAACGCGCGCAGATGAAGCTCAAGATCAAGGCGATGTCTTCGGAATCCAAGGCATCGGCGCTG
>JASLBO010000468.1 GCA_030146605.1 Sphingomonas sp.
ACGTTCTCCGTGGGGATAACATTCGCGTCGATTGAGGCGAACTGCAATGTATGATCCGGATAACCGAGCAACGAACCGCCGACCACGGCCGTGCCGCTGCCAAATGCAACGCCACCCCCGCGGACGGCAATACTAAGTAGAGGGGTGAAGGCGCAATCCACGACATATTGGACGCCGGTCTGCACGATGCTCCGATTTCCCGCGCTCAAGTTCAAGCCATATGAGCCTGCTCCCTGCGGCTCGCGGACACTGACGTTGATCCGAGACCGCCCAACACCCGATGAGACGACAGCAGACGCGCTGAAATCGGTCACGCCGATTTTGATGTCACTATCGTACACCCAACCGGTAAAACCGATATTTGCCCCGCCGCTCACCCCGCCGAGTGTAAACGAGAGTTCGGCCCAATCGAGCTGATCCAGATCAACACCCAGATTTCTAGACGCCCGCTGAAAAAGGACTTCGCCGCCGGCAATGCGCGTCACGCGCCGGATGATTGGACCGCCTATCAATCCTGTCGTATCAGTGTGGTGGACGATAGCGCCAGCGTATCGGACGTTTATGATATTCCAGTCGCGCGCGGCCTCATTTCCAGATTGCGACGCGCCGATGAACGCGAAGCCAGAGGTGCCTACCGTTTCGACGTTCCAGAATCCGACTATTAGATTACGCACCAAGTGACCCACATTATGATCCGGTTCACAATCAAACCCACCCGGCATGCGTTCTCCAGCAATTACACCGCCGATCTTGCGTGAAATACAATTGCCAATCGTAACGTTTTCACCCGAAATAACCGATACTAGATTGCGGCCGTCGTGAGCACTGTTAGTGCCTACCCCGTTACCAATGTAGACCGTGTCGCTGTTAGAGCTAGATGGATCAGAGAATACTTGTCTGAGTATGGTAAAGCCATCTCCTCGAACTTCGCGAACTGTCCATCCGTCGTCTGCCTGAAAGTTCGTCACACCGGCGAGACAGACCAGGTGGTGCTGCTGACTAGCTGGCTGCGCTAGGCGATTGCCGTCCAATGCTCCGGTAACCGCAATGCTACACCCATCGCAGCCTTGGAATGCAACGCAAACGTACATCGCGTTCTGGAAATTCGAGCCAGACGAGCTCGGATTCGGTGACATTTTCAACGTGCCCTCGACCTCGATACGAGTTCTGTCGTAGCTGGAGCCCTGTAAAATCAATCCGGCTGCGAGAAACGTTCGCCCAGCCGGCAAGACGATCGCCCCGCCCTTGTTAGCATTTATCGCGGACATGATTGCGGCACTGTCGTTGGCCACTCCATCTCCTACGGCATTGTAGGGCGCGTCGGTTACGTACACTACGGACATTAGTTAACTCCTAGGCTTGGCAGGCAGTTGAACTACCTGTTGGTCGGCCCGGTCCGCGCAGATCCTTGCCTCATTCCGCCACGTCAGCAGGTGAGACGGTGCCGCGCCTTCAAGGTTGGCTGCGCTGTGCAGCGATGATCGTAGATCACTCGAAATCCTACATTGCAATATAATGTTCTCTTTATGTACCAACGGCTGCGTCAGGCGATTGCCGATGCAAGCCTCCAGGCACAGCCAGACCCGCGCGTGTGTTGCCAACGTGGCGTGAACTGATCGAAGCTTGAGCTTCGGACATCACCAAAGGTCCCTGAGGGCAGACTTTGGCGCAGCATGGACAGTCGAGTTCGCTTCAACGGCCCTTTTACCGGCTTGCTCCCCGAAAGCCGCCGGTCGGCTCTCCACCCATAGTCGGTCGTTCAGCCATGCGTTGAAAGCGGTCGTTTATGGGCTCACGACCTAGACTCGTTTTCTTTCAATCTGAATCGTGCTCCTGCGAAAGCAGGAGCCCAGAGCCGAGAGCGCAACGCCTGTGATCCTGGGCTCCTGCTTTCGCAGGAGAACAGGTCTCGGGCTCAATTTAAGCGAAACACCGTCTAGCCCAGGTCGCTACCCCTGGATTGATCTGACTTGCTCGAGGCAAGAGGAACCAACTCCGGACGCTCCCTTCCGCCAGAGGGAAGCGGCGTTCAAAAAACCTGCCCGGCGTCAGGATCGAGCAGGTGGGTCACCCGGCGCGCCGCCCGGCGTGCGAATGCCAGGGTGCATTTCTTTCGCGTCGCGCCGGCGAGCGGCACCGTCGCCGCCTCGCGGACCACGGCGGCCTCGTAGCGATCGGCGACGATCAGACCCGCGCGCGCCGGCAGGAATCCCTCCTGCTCGAACGGCCGCAGATCGAATCCTTCGGGCACCGCCCAGAAGAAGCGATCGCAATGCGCGAGATAATCGGTCCATTTTGCGTCGCCGAGCAGATCGGCACGCGACACCTTGATCTCGACGATCACAATATTGCCGCGCGCGTCGAGCGCCATCAGATCGGCGCGGCGGCCACCGTCGAGCGGCACTTCGCCGATCGCCACGATATCGTGGCGGAGCAGCATCCGCGTCACCCCACGGGCGACGTCGCTCGCCACCAGGGGCCCGTCAGATGACAAAACAGCCGGGGAGGTCATCCCCGGCTGTTAGAACATTCGGCGAACACGGGAAAGCCCCGCGTCGCGATCAGCGATAGAAAACGTGATTGCCGACGGTCGCGACGCGTGCCCGGTTCCAGCTCGGCTTGACGTAGCGAGCGTGGAAATAGAGCGCGTTCTCGGCCGGGCTGTCCCACAGATCCTTCTGCGCGACCTTGGCCACCGCAAGCGCCTTGCGCCACTGGGCGTTGGCCGGCGGCGTCGGCATCTTGCCGCCGCGCACGAACGAGAACTGGCCGCGCTGGGTGATCACCGAGCAGACCGACTTGGGGAAGCGGCCCGATTTCGTGCGATTGATGATGACATCGGCGACGGCGAGCTGACCTGCGAGCGGCTCGCTCTTCGCTTCGTAATAGACGCCGACTGCAAGGCAATTCAGCTCCGAATCGCCGCCGGCAGCACCCTCGTGCGCAGCAACAGCGGCGGAGAGAGTCGCGAAATCCTGATCTTCCTGGAGTGCCGCCTGGGGCAGGGGCTGTACGATCTCGCCGTCCTGCCTGAGGACCGGCTGCGCCACGATCGCCGGCGCGGGAACAACATGGTGTTCCTGAAGGTTGACTGCCTGGACCGGAGCCTGCTGGCTCACCTGACCGGCGTCGAGCGTGGCGGCATTCGCAAGTGCGCCAGCGCAAAAAGTCACAGCCGCGAAGGTCGCGGCGCGTGGCATGAACTTCATTATGCTTCATTACTATGCGGTGGTGCGCGGCCGATCCCCGATACAAATGGGATCGCCGGACTTCCCCCCGACTGCGTAACCGCCCGGTTTCACACCCCGACCGGCACAACGCTATTGAACGAACTCCGCCACTGGCCCGCGCGCACGTCTGGAGTCAACAAAGGTTCATCGTTTCAGCGGCGAAGCGTTCGGCGTCTGCGATATCCAGCTCGATCACCCACAGATCGCGGTCGAAACCGCGCCGCCGCCGCCAATAGTCGCTGACCACCGACTCGTCCGCAATATCTTGTGGTCCAGCGGGGATGAGTGCCGGCGTGCCCTGTGGCCCGACGCCGCGCTCGAACAGCCGGGGATTGCTGCCTTTCTGATAGGTGACCAGCAGAATTCCGCCCGCCGTGGCGTCGCCCCTGGCGAGCACCATCGCCGAGCCGCCTTGCTGATCGGCGCGCCGGACCAGCGCGCTCACCAGCATCGCGCTGGTCAGCCGCGCCGTCATCGGGCGCGATAGCCGGGGAGCGAGGCGAGTGCGATTCGCGAGCGCATGAAGGTCCCCGTTCCGCGCGCCGCTTCCTCGCCGCTCGCGTCGATCAGCCGCGCCTCGGCGACGAACACCCGGCGCTGGCCGCTCACCCAGCGCCCCTCGGCGATCACCGGCCCTTCGCCGAGAGGCTTGGTGAAGAGCAGGTTGAATGCCGTGGTCAACAGGAAGCGATCGGTGACGAGGCTGTTGGCCGCATAGAAAGCGGCGTCGTCGAGCATCTTGAAATAGCTCGTCCCGTGCGCGGCGCCGGCCGCGTGGAAATAGCGCGAGTCTATCTGGAAATGGATCCGCGCGACTCCGCCCTCGGATATCTCGAGCCGCGACTCGAACAAGCGGTTGATCGGCGCCGCCGCATAAAGCGATTCGAGCGCACGGAAATGCGCCTCGGCGCCGCGGGGCTCAGGCGGCGTCACGCGTCTCCACACCGGCGAGCAGCGCGAACAACGCGTCCGGAGATCCGGCGCCGCGCAGCTTGGCCGCGAAATTGCGGTCGCGCAGCTTGCGGGAAACGCAGGCAAGTGCCTTCAGATGCTCCGCGCCCGCGCCGACCGGCGAGAGCAGCATGAACACCAGATCCACCGGCAGATCGTCGATCGCGGCGAAATCGACCGGGTGATCGAGCCGCACGAACACGCCGGAGACGCGCTTGAGCCCGTCCAGCTTGCCGTGCGGGATTGCGATCCCGCCGCCGAAGCCGGTCGAACCAAGCTTCTCGCGCCCGGCCAGCCGCTCGGTCACCAGTTTCGCGTCGACGCCGTAAGCGCGCGCCGCGGCGGTGCCGAGCTGCTGGAACAGGATCTTCTTGTTTGCGGCGCCCAGCTCGGCGAGCACTGCCTCGGGCGTCAGCAAATCGCTGAGTTCGGTCATCGCATGTCCAAAGCAATCGCCCCCCGGGCGGCCTCCCCCTAGGCCTGTGTACGGTTGGGCTCAACCCATCCGATCGTCCCGTCGCCGCGGCGATAGACCATGTTGTGGGTCCCGGTGGCGGTGTTGCGGAACAGCAAGGCGTTGGTGTGCCGCAGATCGAGCATCATCACGGCGTCGGAAACCGTCGCCTCGGGAACGTCGACGCGCGTCTCGGCGATGATCAGCGGCGCCTCGACGGGCTCTTCCTCCTCGGCTGCTTCCTGGAACAAGGTGTAGCCGGCATTGTCATAGGCGCCGTTCTCGGCAAGCGCGGTGATCGCGCCGGTCTGCCGGTCCTTCAGCCGCCGGGTGTAGCGGCGGAGCTGCTTGTCGATCCGGTCGGCCGCGCCGTCGAACGCGCCATTGGCCTCCATCCCGCTATTCGCGGCCTTGAGCACGAGGCCCTGCATCACGTGCATGATGATGTCGCAGGTAAAGCCGTTGTCGTGCGGGCCCTTGCCGAAGGTCACCTGCGACGAGATGGCGCGCGAGAAATATTTGTCGGCAACACCCTGGAGCCGTTCGGTGACCAATGTCTTGAGCGCGTCGCCCGTTTCGACCTGATGGCCAGAGACTCGGATATCCATGATTTTACCTCCACTTCAATATGAGGCCGCCCGCTCCACGCCCGGCGGCCGGATCCGGATCAACCGGAAGCGGCCAGGGCCCAGAGCGGGTCCTCCAATCCCTGGACAAAGGCTGCGTGGCGCTCAAGTTCCACGACCGATGCCGCAAAATGCCGCGCGGGCCGCACATGGACCCGGTTCGGCGCCTCGGCGGGCGTCTCGCGCATCACCGGCGCGTCGACCGCAAGCCCCAAAGTGATCTGCCGCCCGCCGGTCAGCTCGACATAGACCTGCGCGAGCAATTGCGCGTCGAGCAGCGCGCCATGGAGCTGGCGCGCGCTGAGATCGATCCCGTAGCGGACGCACAAGGCGTCGAGCGTGTGCTTGGCGCCGGGGTGCCTGACCCGCGCGATCGCCAGCGTGTCGACCATCCTGCTCGTACAGATCACCGGCCGGCCGCAGCGGCCGAGTTCGCCGTTGAGGAACGAGAAGTCGAACCCGGCATTGTGCGCCACCAAGGGGCAATCACCCAGAAATTCGATCAGATCCTCGACAACGTCGTGGAACAGCGGCTTGTCCGACAGGAATCGCGCGCTCAGCCCGTGGACGCGCTCGGCCTCGGGCGGCATGTCGCGCTGGGGATTCACATATTGATGGAAATGCCTGCCCGTCGGCACGCGGTTGACCATCTCGATACAGCCAATCTCGACCAGCCGGTCTCCGCCCGCGAAGCTGAGCCCCGTCGTTTCGGTGTCGAACACGATTTCGCGCATGACGCCTTATCCTCCCGCCGGGGCGGCTAGGCAAGTGAGGACCGCACGCACTTTTTCGCGGGTTTCCTCCAGCGGTCCATCGGTGCAAATCACGAAATCGGCGCGCGCGCGCTTGTCGGCATCGGGGAGCTGGCGCGCGAGGATCGAATCGAAGCGCTCGATGGTCATCCCCGGCCGGCCGAGCACGCGCGCGCGCTGAACCTCCGGCGGCGCCGAGACGACCAGGATCTTGTCGACCCCGGCCCAACCCCCCGCCTCGAACAGCAAAGGTATGTCGAGCACCACCAGCGGTGCATCCGCATGCGCCTTCAGAAACGCCTCGCGCGCGCGCGCGACGGCGGGGTGGACCAGAGCCTCGAGCCGGGCGAATGCCGAATCGTTGCCGAACACTGCCTCGCGCAGTGCGGTGCGATCGACTCCCTGCGCACCGGTGGTACCGGGAAACGCGATTTCGATCGCTTCGACCAACGCACCGCCGGGACCTTGCAGCCGGTGGACGATGTCGTCAGCGTCGAACACCGGAACGCCTTCGTCGAGGAACATCCGCGCGACCGTCGATTTGCCCATGCCGATCGACCCGGTGAGGCCGAGCGTGATCATCGCGTGAGCAATTGCCGGAGCTCTTCGTCGCGGTCGCGCGAGGGCGCGGCGCCGAAGAACAGCTCGAATGCAAGCGCGGCCTGGCCGATCAGCATGTCGAGCCCGTCGACGGTGTCGAGCTCGCGGTCGCATGCGTGGACGAGTAGCGGTGTCTCGAGCGGAGCATAGACGATGTCGTATACCACGGCATGCCGGGGAAGCGGGGCTAGATCGAGGTCGAGCGGCGGCTGGCCCTGCATCCCCAACGGACTGGCGTTGACCAGCAGATCCGCGGGCGGCAGCGGGGTGCCGAGCGGCACCACGTCGCCCTTGATCCCGAAGCTCGACAGCAACGCCGCGGCCTTGAGCACGTTGCGGTTGAGAAGGGTAACGCGGCCGATCCCCACTTTCGAAAGCGCGAACAGTATCGCACGGGCACCGCCGCCGGCACCGATCACCACTGCGTGCCGGCCTTCGAGGTCGAGCCCGGCGATCGGCGCATAGAAGCCGCCGGCATCGGTATTGGTGCCGACCAGCACGCCATCCTCGCCCCGGATAACGGTGTTGATCGCGCCGATCGAGCCGCGCACGTCGCCGCGGTCTTCGACATGGTCGAGCGCGGCCAGTTTGTGCGGAATGGTGATGTTGCACCCGCGCCAGGCGGGATCGTCGCGACGCGATTCGAAATAGCCCGCAAGCGCGTCGGGAGTTACATGCGCCGCACGATATTCGGCGTCGATCCCCAGCGCCTTCAGCCAGAAACCATGGATCAGCGGCGATTTTGAATGCCCGATCGGGTCGCCGATCACTTCGGCATAGGGCGTCATGACGTCAGAACTCCCCGCACGCGCAGATAATCGAGCAGCGGCAGCAGCGGCATGCCGAGAATGGTGAAATGGCTTCCCTCGGTGCGGCTGAACAATTGCACCCCGGGTCCCTCGACCCGATAGCAGCCGACGCAGCCGCCGATCGCCGGCCATTCGCGATCGAGATAATCGGCGATGAACTCCTCCGACAGCCGGCGCACATGCATCCGCGCGCGATCGACATGCCGCCACACCGCATGGCCGCTCTCGGCGATCACCGCGGCGCTGTAGAGATCGTGGTGCCGCCCCGACATCATCCGGAGATGCTCGGCGGCATTCTCGCGGCTGACTGGCTTGTCGAGCAGGGTGCCATCGTCGAGCGCCACCACCGAATCGCAGCCGAGCACCAATGCGCCGGGCGCCAGCCGCGAGACCTTGAGCGCCTTCAATTCGGCAAGCGCGTCCGACAGGTCGCGCGCGGAAATGCCGCCGGCGACCAGCGATTCCTTCGCGGTCACCTCGTCGACCTGCGCAGCCACTGCCTCATGCGGTACGCCCGCGGCATCGAGCATCGCCCGACGCGAAGCGCTTTGCGAGGCGAGGACCAGACCTGTCCTGACCGGAGACGAAGGGTTCATGCGTCGCGCGCCTGGAGATTGCGCTCGTTGCAGAGCTGGATGATCGCCGCGGCAGTCTCTTCGATCGAGCGCCGCGTCACGTCGATCACCGGCCAGCCATTGTCGGCGAACATGCGCCGCGCATAAGCGATCTCGCGCTGGACCGACTCCTGGTCGACATAGCTCGTCTCGGGGCTCTGGTTGAGCGACAATAATCGGTTCCGGCGAATCTGGACCAGCCGGTCGGCGCTGGTGGTGAGCCCGACGACGAGCGGATGCTTCAGATCGAACAACTGCGGCGGCGGCGGTGATTCGACGATGACCGGGATGTTTGCGGTCTTGTAGCCGCGATTGGCGAGATAGATCGACGTCGGCGTCTTGGACGAACGCGACACGCCGGCGAGGACGATGTCGCATTCCTCCCAATCGTCGGCGCCGATGCCGTCATCATGCGCGATGGTGAACTGGATCGCATCGACCCGGGCGAAATAGGCCGCATCGAGCGTATGCTGCCGCCCCGGTCGCGCCTTGGCTTCCTGTCCGAGCAGGCCCGACAAGGCATGGCTGACCGGATCGAGCGGCGCGATCGCCGGCAGGCCCATCGCCCGGCAGCGATTCTCCAGCGTGCGGCGGACATCGGTGTTGACCAGCGTGAAGATCACCAGCCCGGGATTCTGCGCGATCTCCTGCAGAATCCGCTCGAGATGCGCCTCGCTGCGCACCATCGGCCAGAAATGCCGCAGCGTCTCGACATCGTCGAACTGGGCGAGCGCGGCCTTGGCGATATTCTCCAGCGTCTCGCCGGTGGAGTCGGAGAGCAAGTGGAGATGGAGCCGCATCAGGCGGTGGGGGAATCTGTGGAGAACATGCCGGACAGCCGCTAGCGCAACCACGCGCAACGGCCAAGCGCGCCGAAACCGCGAAATCGGCGAAGCTTCTTCCACAACCCCATCCCCAGCCGGGCGTTCCGATCCACAGCCTGTGGAAAGCGGGGAGTTCGGATCCGAATCCGAGGGGTACCGTGGGAGCGATGGAGTCAATATGTGGGCAAGTTACGGGTAAGTACCTAAGCCCCGGCTTCCACGTCCCTACTATCTCCAACAACCCTTAGATTCTTCTCTTTATAGATAGTGGGACTCGGCAGAACGGGACGGATTCACGCTTTCCATTCGTGCTGGGCGTGCCGAAGCACCTGTTCTGC
>JASLBO010000475.1 GCA_030146605.1 Sphingomonas sp.
TTCGATGCCGATACCACGCTGGCGGTGCTCGCCGGCTTCGCGCACAACCGCCGCGTCATGGTCCAGGGCTATCACGGCACCGGCAAGTCGACGCACATCGAACAGGTCGCCGCGCGCCTCAACTGGCCGTGTATCCGCATCAATCTCGACGCGCATATCAGCCGGATCGATCTGATCGGCCGCGACGCGATCGTGCTGCGCGATGGCAAGCAGATCACCGAGTTTCGCGAGGGCCTGCTTCCCTGGGCGCTGCAGACGCCGACGGCTTTGGTATTCGACGAATATGACGCCGGCCGGCCGGACGTGATGTTCGTAATCCAGCGCGTGCTCGAGACCGAGGGCAAGCTGACGCTGCTCGACCAGAACCGGGTGATCCGCCCCAACCCGTGGTTCCGCCTGTTCGCGACTGCCAACACGGTGGGCCTGGGCGACACCAGCGGGCTCTATCACGGCACCCAGCAGATCAACCAGGGCCAGATGGACCGCTGGAACGTGGTGGTGACGCTCAACTATCTCCCCGCCGCGGTCGAGGCGCAGATCGTGCTCGCCAAGTCGGGCGAATATGACAAGCCGGGCGGCAAGGAGACCGTGGAGAACATGGTCCGCGTCGCCGATCTGACGCGCAAGGGCTTCATCAACGGCGACATCTCGACGGTGATGTCGCCCCGCACGGTGATCACCTGGGCGCAGAACGCGCTGATCTTCGGCGATGTCGGCTTCGCCTTCCGCCTCTCGTTCCTCAACAAATGCGACGAGGCCGAGCGCGCGCAGGTCGCCGAATATTATCAGCGGGTGTTCGGCAAGGACCTGCCCGAAAGCGTGGTGAGCAAGTTGGCCTGAGGCGCACGCAAATACATCAAGTTAAGCCAGCTTCCGCCCGAACGTACGCGGCGCCGGGATGGCTGGCGCGGCGGCCGGCTGACCCTCGCCCCCGTTCAGCTCGCGCAAACGCGCGGCGATGCGCTGGTCGAACGAGCCCGTCTCGAGAGGGGGCTCGCCGGTGCCTGCCTCGGAGGCGATTACCGCGGCCACGCGCTTGCGCAGGAATTTGCGCAGCCCGAAGACGAACAACCCGCCGATCACCAGCATCGGCAGAAGCAGGACTCCGAGCCACCGTCCGCCGGCCTGCGCACCGCTGCCCGGACGCGCGGTTTCGGCGCCTGTCGTACCGCGCTCCGGGGCCACGCCGCGAGCACGCGCGCGCAGTTGCTCGCTGGTTTCGCCCGGAAGCCGCTCGATCTCGTTCGCGCTGTTCGCCCTGACCGGAATCTTCGCGGCATAATTCGCGCGATACGTAGCGGTCGGGTCCATCCCCAGATCGACGGTCAGCACGGTGAGTTCGGCGCCGCCCAGCTTCACGTAGCGATCGCCATTGTACAGCACGAAGCTCGGTTCCGCCGGATAGACCTCCGCGCCGTCCCGGATCTGATAGAAGGCGCCGAGATCGTAATATTTGCCGTCGTGGAAATAGGTGCCGGTGTCGGGAAGGTCATGGACCTTGTCGATCTTTTCGGCATAGCCGCTGCTGCTCGAGCCGCCGAAGCTGCCGAAGCGGATGCGCCGCCGCGCCTCGGCCGGATCGGCAAGCGCCACGAACATTGTCGCCGCGCCGATCACCGCCAGAACGAACTTGCCGCTTGTCCGCATGCTTCGCCTCCCTAGGCTGGTCGGCATAAGTCTGCCTGCGGCCGGTTAGCATTTGACTAATCGCGCGGGCCCGCCGGCACGTTGTCCGCTTGCATCCTGCCCCCCGATCCGCACAAAGACGGATATGGCTGTCGATTCCCCGCTCGAACGATTGCGCAACGTCCTCGGCGGCACCGCGCGCGCCCTGTCGGGCGAAGCCGAGGCCGAGCTTTCCTTCACCTCGGAGGCACCGCGGCAGGACGGCCGCAGCATCAAGGTGCCGCTGCCCTCGCGGAGCCTTCCGCCCGAGCAGGTAGCCGAAGCGCGCGGCTTTTCCGACGGTTTCGCGTTGCGCATGCGCCATCACGATACCGCGCTGCATCTGCGCCGGGCGCCCGCCGAGCCGGTCGCGCGCGCGGTGTTCGACGCCGTCGAGGCAGCGCGCGTCGAGGCGCTCGGCTCGCGCGGCTATGCCGGGATCGCCGACAATCTCGAGCACTCGCTCAATGTCCGGCTGCGCTCGGATCCGATCGCGCGCGCCCGCAACCGCGAGGAAGTGCCGCTGTCGACTGCGCTCGGACTGATGGTCCGCGAGCGGCTGACCGGCCGCGAGGCTCCCGCCGCCGCCGCGATGGGGATGGCGCTGATCCGCGACTGGATCGAGGACCGCGCCGCCGGCGATCTCGACGCGCTCGCGCTCACGATCGACGACCAGCAGGCCTTTGCCAGCCTCGCCACCAAGCTGCTTCAGGACCTCGAGCTGGTCGAAGGCGAGACGATCCCCGACGAAGCCGATGAAGGCGGCGGCGAGGACGAAGGCACCGACGATCAGGACGAGGCCGGCGACGAGGAAGGCGACAGCGAGGCCCAGCAAGGCGAAGGCGAAGTCGAGGCGCGCGGCGAGCAGCGCGAATCCGACCAGACCGAGGAGGGCGAAGACAGCCAGTCCGAGGCAATGGAGGACGGCGACGGCGAACCCGGCGACGACGGCGAGGATGGCATGATGCCCGCCCGCCCCAATCGCCCGTGGAGCGACTTCCCGCCGCAATTCGAATATCGGCCCTACACCACGCAGTTCGACGAAGTGATCGCCGCGACCGAATTGTGCGACGCCGAGGAGCTCGATCGGCTCCGTGCGTATCTCGATCAGCAGCTCATCCACCTCCAGGGCGCAGTGACCAAGCTGGCCAACCGGCTCCAGCGCCGGCTGATGGCGCAGCAATCACGCAGCTGGGATTTCGATCAGGACGAGGGAATGCTCGACGCCGCGCGGCTGGCGCGGGTCGTCGTCAATCCGATGCAGTCGCTGTCGTACAAGATCGAGCGTGACACCGAATTCCGCGACACCGTGGTGACGCTGCTGATCGACAATTCGGGCTCGATGCGCGGCCGGCCCATCTCGATCGCCGCGATCAGCGCCGACATCATGGCGCGCACGCTCGAGCGCGTCGGGGTCAAGACCGAGATCCTCGGCTTCACCACCCGTGCCTGGAAGGGCGGCCAGGCGCGCGAGAAATGGCTCGCCGAAGGGCGCCCCGCCCAGCCCGGCCGGCTCAACGACGTGCGCCACATCGTCTACAAGCAGGCCGACGAGCCGTGGCGCCGCGCCAAGCGCGCGCTGGGGCTGATGATGCGCGAAGGGCTGCTCAAGGAGAATATCGACGGCGAGGCTTTGCTCTGGGCGCACCAGCGGATGATCGGGCGGCCCGAAGAGCGCAAGATCCTGATGGTGATCTCCGACGGTGCGCCGGTCGACGATTCGACCTTGTCGGTCAATTCGGGGTCGTATCTCGAGCGTCACCTCCGCCAGGTGATCGGCTGGATCGAGTCGCGCTCGCCGGTCGAGCTCGTCGCGATCGGCATCGGCCACGACGTGACGCGCTATTACAGCCGCGCCGTGACGATCATGGACGCCGAGCAGCTCGCCGGCACGATGGTCGAGCAACTGGCGGCATTGTTCGACACCGAGTGAGACGGGCGCTTTCGTGAAAATTCTCCCACCCACCGGCGGCTTCCACGGCCCGGTGAAGCGCTCGGTCACCATCGCCGGGCACCAGACCTCGATCAGCCTCGAACCGATCTTCTGGGAGAAGCTCGAAGAAGCAGCAGCTATCCGCGCACTGCCCCTGAATGCGCTGATCGCGGCGATCGATCATGCCCGCATCCAGGCCGGGGATCCGCCCAATCTCGCCAGCGCGATCCGGACGTGGCTCCTCGACGAACGGCTCGATGGGCTCGCAGCACCCGTGATCGGGTGAACTGCGCCCGGCGCCGTTCACCCGATCATCCGGGCAGTCAGATCAAAACGCCGCGCTCACCGAAAACACCACCTGGCTTCCGGCGATGCTCGACCCGTCCTTGGTCGACGAGAAGTTCGGCAGCAGATAGGCCGAGTCGGCCTCGCTGATGTCGGTGTCGGTATAGGCCACGCCCAATGTCAGCGGCGTGCCGGCAATCGCCAGGTCCGCCCCCAGCATCCAGTCCCAATATTCGCCGGTCGGCGCGAGGCTGGTGCCGTTCGGCCCCAGCCCGGGATTGCCTTCCGAGCGGCCGATATGCGCCTTGAGCGTCACCGGCGTGCCCGGCACCCCCGCGGCGAAATCGCCCCACAGATAGAGATTGTCCTCCGACTGGCCGTTGCTTTGCGGCGTCGCCGAGAAATTGCCCAGCGCTTCCTGCTTGGGCGCATAAGCGACCCCGGCGAGCGCGGTGAGCGGCCCGATCGTGCCGCTCAACTTGACATAGGGCTCGGCAAAGTCGGTGTTCTGGAAGCCGCCCGGATACATGTACCAGGTCAGCCCGACATCGAGCGTGCCGCCGCCGCCGATCGGGAATTTGAACCCGCCATACAGGTCCAGCTCCATATTGGCCCCGCCGAAGGTGCCCCAGCCGGCGAGGTTCGAGGCCCAGGTTCCGGCATAGAGGCCGCTCACATGGCTGACGGTAAGTCCGCCCTGGATGGCCATTTCCTCGTCGGTCTGCGAGACGCCGCGGAAGCGATAATCGGAGACGAGCGCGACGCTGCCCGTGACGGTGACCGCCTTGGGCGGCTCTTCCTGCGCGAAAGCCGGCGTGGCCGAGCCGAGCAGGAGCGCGAAAGCGAGACGTGTTTTCATGTGGGACTCCCCCTGTGTTTGGGTGGTGGTCCCCTGCGGGCTGAAGCGGGCCGGCCTCTTTGCGGACAGGCTCCGGTGCAGCGGTACATGAGCTATCCGAAGAATTGCGGCTCGTGTGTAAGGAAGTGTTGCTGCGGTGCGGCAGGATTTGGGCATCAATCCTCCCTCGCGCAGCGGGTGAGGTGGCACGCGCAGCGTGACGGAGAGGCTTGGCCGCATGCGCATCGCTCGCAAAGATGCCCGCTCCACCACTTCGGGTGCCCCTCCTGGCTTCGCGAGGGAGGATTCGAAGACCTCCGGCTTGCGCAAATCGTCGCGCGCTCCGATATCCTAGTGTGGCCGCACCGCATCGGCGCGTGACAAATCGGCAGTTCGCGCGTTCTTCCCCTGTTCGGGATGGCGTCCGCGCGCTATCCTGCCGCAGCAATTCGTGTGATCAACAAGTACAGGAGCAGTCCTTATACGTCCTCCCATGTCCCGGCGCCCTCTGGCACCTCCGCCGATGAACGGCCCGCGCTTCAATGAATTCATTCAATCGCCCAAGGTGCGGGTGATCGATCACGAGGGTGAGAATCTCGGCGTGATGTTCACGCGCGAGGCGATGGAGCAGGCCCAGTCGGTCGGGCTCGACCTTGTCGAAGTGTCGCCCAACGCCGATCCGCCCGTTGCCAAGTTCCTCGACGTCGGCAAATACAAATACGAGGCCCAGAAAAAGGCCAACATCGCCCGGAAATCGCAGAAGACGCAGGAGATCAAGGAGATCAAGATGCGTCCGAACATCGACGATCATGATTATGATACGAAGATGAAGGCGATCCACAAATTCCTCGGCGAGGGCGACAAGGTGAAGATCACCCTGCGCTTCCGCGGCCGCGAGCTTTCGCATGGCCAGCTCGGCATGATCCTGCTCAAGCGCGTGCAGGACGACACCGCCGAGATTGCCAAGATCGAGAGCTATCCGCGCATGGAAGGCCGTCAGATGCTGATGGTGATCTCGCCCAAGTGAGGTTCGGGCGGGGGCTGCTTGCGGCCCTCGCCGCCCTGTCGCCGGTCGCAGCTTCCGCGCAGACCGCCCATTCTCCGCCGATCACCGCGGGTACCGACGAAAAGCTCGTGCATCCCGCGGGCTATGAACAGGTGTGGGCCGACGAGTTCGACCGCCCCGGCCTGCCCGATCCGAAGAAATGGGCGTACGACACCAGCCGCAACAAAGCGGGCTGGTACAATGAAGAGCTGCAATATTATGCCGCCACGCGGCCCGAGAACGCCCGTGTCGAGAACGGCCGGCTGATCCTCACGGCGCGCAAGGAACGGCTTTCCGACAGGCCCGATTTCGGCGGCCAGGACTATGCCTCGGGAAAGCTCGTCACCAACGGTCTGGCCAGCTGGAAATACGGCTTCATCGAAGTTCGCGCGAAGCTCCCCTGCGGGCGCGGCATCTGGCCGGCGATCTGGATGCTGGCGTCCGACGGCAGCTCCGGCTGGCCGGCGATGGGCGAGATCGACATCATGGAGCATGTCGGGTGGGACCCCGGCCGGGTGCACGGCACCGTCCATACCAAGGCGTATAACCATGTCGCGAAGACCCAGAAGGGGTCGAACGTGATGGTGCCCGATGCGTGCACGGCGTTCCACAATTACCAGCTCGACTGGAACGCGGACCGCATTCTGGTCGGGATCGACGGCCGCGCGCACATGCGCTTCGACAACGACCATAAGGGCGACCCCGCGACCTGGCCCTTCGCCAGCCCGCAATATCTGATCCTCAACGTCGCGGTGGGCGGCTGGGGCGGACAGAAAGGGATCGACGCTGCGGCATTCCCCGCGGCGATGGAAGTCGATTACGTGCGGGTCTGGCAGAAGCGCTGACCCGGCCCGCGGCGCTCATGCATCGGGACGCGGCATCACACGCTGGCGGCGATAGAGCGTCGGAGAAGCGCCCACCTCCCTCCTGAAGGCCGTATTGAACAGGCTGATCGTGCCGAACCCGCACATGAACGCAATCTCGGTCACGCTCAATTCGGTCGAGCGCAGCAGCCGCTTCGCCCGCTTCAGGCGCTGGATCTGGATATAGCGCGTCGCGCTGACGCCGAAGGCATCCCGGAATGCTTCGGAAAAGCGCGAATGCGACAGGCCCGCGAGGCAATAGAGCGCCTCGGCGTCGATGCGATCGCCCAGCCGTTGATTGATATGGGCCATGACCGAAGCGAAGCGGTGCGTCTTCGCGATCCGCCCGGACACCCCCAACGCATCGCACTGTTCCGCGAAGAGCCGCGCCACGATCGACAATATGTGCGTGATCAGCCCGCGGCTGGCGATCTGCCAATTGCGCACCTGCGGGTCGGCGGTCGCGTGCAATTGCCGAATGAGCGACTGCAGCTGCGGATCGGCGGGGAGCTTGTTGCAGCCGAATTCGGCGGCATGAAGAAATGGCTGTATCCACTGCGAACACTCCTCCGGATCGCCGAACAGCGACGCGCCGAAATAGGTCACCAGTGCGCCCTGATTGTGCGCGCGCGGAATGATCGGCTGGTGGATCTCGTTGGCGTTGACGATGAAGACGTCGCCCGGCGCGATGGGGATCTCGGCATCCTGGATCATGTACGAGCCGTGATCCTCGGGAATATAGGCGATCTCATATTCCGGGTGGCAATGCAGATAGCCGAACGCCGGCGACAGCGGCGCGACATGGCTGGTGCGCAGCGGAAAATGCGGATCATGAAAGGGAATGCGCGCACGGAACGGGTCCACACGCGCTCCACCGCCCTGTTGGCGTCGTGCCTCCGCCTTCGTTCTCACCACAGCAGGATTGACCGGAAAATAGTGAAAGCCAACCGGAAAGCGGCGGATAGCGCGCTATCGTGCCGCTGCGGTACGCCTCGGGAGCAAGGAGATGCTCATGCGGAAATTCACGAATGGCGCGCGGACGGCATGCAGTCTGGCTATTCTGCTCGCTGCAATATCGGCACCGGCACAGACCGTCCGGGCACAGCAGCGCGCCGGAACACCGGTCGCGCTCGCCCTCGACCACCTCGAGCTGTTCAACCGCACCGCTACCGCCGCCAACGGCGAGATCCGGCTGAACGCCGCGACCGATGCGGGCCTGGCATGGATCGCGGGCATCACGCGTACCGAGGGCTGCCTTTCGCTGGACGTACGCGGATCGAACGAATTCGGGCGCAGCTTCGTGGGTATCGCCTTCCGCGGCGTGGATAAGGACAGGTATGACGTCGTCTATGTGCGCCCGTTCAGGTTCCGCTCGGAAGATCCTGCCCAGGCTGCCCATGGGCTGCAATATATGTCGATGCCGGACCATCCCTGGCCGGTGCTGCGCGAGCGCTCACCGGGCGTCTATGAAAGCGGGATCGGTTCTGCGCCCGATCCGGACCATTGGGTGCACCTGATGGTTCGCTTTCGTGAGGGGCGGATGCAGGCGTTCGTCAATGGAGCCGCGACGCCGCAGCTCGACCTGCCCCTGCTGACTCAAGGAACCGGCGGCCGCGCCGCGCTCTGGGTGGGCAACAATTCCAGCGGCGCCTTCCGCAACCTCCGCGACTGCAGCTGACGCGGTTACGCCGCCGGCGGCTCCCACAATTCGATCGGGTTGCCCTCGGGATCGTGGATGCGCGCGAAGCGGCCGGTCTCGGGGGTGTCCCATTCGTCCTTGGTGGTGATCGCGATGCCCAGCGCGTTGAGCTGCTCGAGCAGCCCGTCTAGGTCGCGGACGCGCAGATTGAGCATGACCTGCTTGTCCGCGGCGAAATAGTCGGTGGTCGCCTTGAACGGCGCGAACACCACCGGGCCGGGCTCGGGATACCAGAACCAGTCGCTCGACTGGCCCTGCTCGTCCTTGCCGCAGCCCCCGCCGACGCCGAGCGTCTCGCGATACCAGGCCGTCAGCCCCTCGGGATCCTGCGCGCGGAAGAAGAAACCGCCCAATCCGATCACCGGCATGCATGTCCCCTTTGTCAGGCGGCCTGGGCGATATCCTGCCCCGACGCCGCTTCGAGCAGGCGCCGCTCGATCGTCTTCAATCGCGCCGCCCCTTCGATCTTATCACCGATCAGATCGGTCAGATAGAAGGTGTCGACCGCGCGCTCGCCATAAGTGGCGACATGCGCAGAGTGGATCGTCACCTTCGACTGGAACAGGGCGAAAGCGAGGTGGCAGAGCAAGGCCGGCCTGTCCCGCGCGTTGACCTCGATCACGGTGAAACGGTTCGAGGCCTTGTTGTCGATCAGCACATTGGGCTCGATCGCGAACGCATCGGCGCGCGGGCGCGACAGCGGGCGGGTCTTGAGCCGCTCCTGCAGCCTCGAGCGATTGGCGAGCGAATCGGTGATGCTCGCCTTGATCCGGTTGAGCCGTGCCTCTTCGTCGAACGGGCGGCCAAGCGGGTCCTGGACGAGGAAATTGTCCAGCGCCATGCCGTCGCGCGTGGTGTGGATGCGCGCGTCGATGATGTTGCCCCCGGCGACATGGATCGCCCCGGCGATACGATAGAACAGCCCCGGATGGTCCGAGGCGTAGACGGTGATCAGGGTTGCGCCGCGTTCGGGATAGACCTGCGCCTCGATCGACAGCTGCGAGGCGCCCGCCGCGTCGATCTGGCGGGCGTTGCGCTCGAGCACGTCGAGCGGCTCGGCGATCCAATAAGGCTCGGTCAGACGCTTCTTGAGCGCGGCGAGGCGCGGCTCGGTCCAGCCGAGGATCGCGGCCAGATCCGCCTGCTTGGCCGCGACGCGCTCGCTGCGGCCCTTCTGCTTGTGGCCGAGCCGGAGCACTTCCTCGGCCGACTCGTACAAATTGGTGAGCAGCTGGCGCTTCCAGCTGTTCCACACGCCGGGGCCCACTGCGCGGATATCGACGATCGTCAGGATCAGCAGCAGCCGCAGCCGCTCGGGGCTCTGCACGAGCGCGGCGAAGTCGAGGATCGTCTTGAAGTCGCTGAGGTCGCGCTTGAACGCGGTGGCCGACATCAGCAAATGCCAGCGCACCAGCCACGCCACCGCCTCGGTTTCGGCCGCGCTCAGGCCGAGGCGGGGGCACAGCCGTTCGGCGACTTCGGCGCCCAGCACACTATGGTCGCCGCCGCGCCCCTTGGCGATATCGTGGAGCAGCACCGCGACGAACAGCACACGCCGCGACACGATCTGCTCGAAGATGCCGCTGGCCAGCGGGTGATCTTCCTTGAGGTCGCCCTTCTCGATCTGGTTGAGCAGCCCGATCGCGCGGATCGAATGCTCGTCGACCGTATAATGGTGGTACATGTCGAACTGCATCTGCGCGACGACGCGGCCGAAATCGGGAACGAAGCGGCCGAACACGCCCGCCTCGTTCATCCAGCGCAGCACCAGTTCGGGGGTTCGGGGCGACGTGAGCACGTCGAGGAACAGCGCATTGGCACGCGGATCGTGGCGAACATCGTCTACAAGCCGGGCGTCGCGCGCGGCGGCGCGCATCGCGGTCGGGTGGATCTCGAGGCCGTGGAGATCGGCGAGCTGGTAGAGCTCGACCAGCCGCACCGGATCCTCGCGGAAGAAGGTGTCGCGCGGGATCGCCAGGCGGCTGCGTTCGAGGGTGAAGCCATTGAGTTTGCGGGGACTTTTGAACAATCGCGGGAAGCCGAAACGCGATCCGCGTGCCGCGAATTTCTCGTCGAGATGCGCGAGGAACACTCCGGTGAGATCGCCCACCACCTTCGCCTGAAGAAAGTAGAAGTGCATGAAGCGCTCGACCTTCGACTTGCCCGGCCGATCGGCGAAGCGCATCCGCTCGGCGATCTCGCGCTGGACGTCGAAGGTCAGCCGATCCTCGGCGCGCCCGGTGAGCAGGTGGAGCTGGCAGCGCACCGCCCAGAGGAAATTCTCGGCGCGGCGGAACTGGCGATACTCATGCACCGTGAGCAGCCCGGCCTCGACCAGTTCCGAAGGCTCGCGGACATTATAGGCATATTTGCCGATCCAGAACAGCGCGTGGAGATCGCGCAGCCCGCCCTTGCCCTCCTTGACGTTGGGCTCGACGACATAGCGGCTGTCGCCCATCCTTTTGTGCCGCGCGTCGCGCTCGGCGAGCTTCTGGGCGATGAAATCGCGCGCGGTGTCGGCCTGGACCTCGGCCTTGAAGCGCGCCGCCGCCTCGTCATAGAGCGCCATGTCGCCCCACACGTAGCGGGCCTCGAGCAAGGCAGTGCGCACCGTCACGTCGCTTTTGGCCTGGCGCACCATCTCGTCGAGCGACCGCGACGAATGCCCGACCTTCAGCTGCATGTCCCACAGCGAATAGAGCATCGATTCGATGACCTGCTCGCACCAGCCGGTGACCTTCCACGGCGCGAGGAAGCCGATATCGATGTCCGAATGCGGCGCCATCTCGCCGCGGCCATAGCCGCCGACCGCGATCAGCGTCAGCCGCTCGCCCGAGCTGGGATTGTGGTTGGGGTGCAGCCGCTGGGTGGTGAAGTCCCACAGCAGGCGGAGCAACTGATCGATCAGGAACGCGCCCGCCGCCGCCATTTCGTGCCCCCGTGACGGATGTTCGGCGAGCCGCCGGGCGATCTCGGCCTGTCCGGCGTCGAGCGCCGCCTTGAGCTCGGCGGTGGCGGCATGGCGAAGTGCCGTTCCGTCGGCTGCCGCGATCCCGGCAAGACGCTCGGCAACGGCCCGCCGGTCGATCAGCGCGCGGCGGTTGGGGACGGAATCGAAACGGGAGGACATGCGGGGGAGATAGGCGAGCGCAGCCGCAGATGCCACCGCGCTTTAAAGCCCTCTCCCCTTCGGGGAGAGGGTTGGGAGAGGGGAAGTGCGGAGCGTTCGCGGCTCAGCCCCTCTCCCTTCCCACCGCTTCGCGGCGGGCCCCTTCCCTCTCCCCGGAGGGGAGAGGGAGTTACTCACCCCACAAAGGCGCGTTCGACG